>NZ_RZPI01000393.1:0-5217 GCF_003998715.1 Mesorhizobium sp. M7A.F.Ca.CA.002.15.2.1 | reverse complement strand
GTGGAAAGCCATCCTGTCGCCGGCCGCCTTCGACGTGCTGCGCAAGGAAGGCACGGAGTACCCCGGCACCAGCCCGCTGCTCAACGAACACCGCAAGGGCATTTTCGCCTGTGCCGGCTGCGACCTGCCGGTCTATTCGTCGGAGACGAAATTCGATTCCGGCACCGGATGGCCGAGCTTCTGGCAAGAGATCCCCAAGGCGATCGGCACGACCGTGGACAGGTCGCTCGGCATGACGCGTACCGAGGCACATTGCCGCCGCTGCGGCGGCCATCTCGGCCATGTCTTCGACGACGGTCCGGCGCCGACCGGCCTGCGCCACTGCATCAACGGCGTCGCGCTGACCTTCAAACCGGCCACGGCCTGAGTCCATAGACCCGAATGCAAAAAACTCCGGGCTTGCGGCCCGGAGTTTTTTACGCGGTCAGAGCTTTTCGGGCGTGGACTGGAGGAGCTTCCCGAAACCGCTGCCCACGTATCCTTGTCTTGTCGCAATCTCCAAGGGAAAGCGCTGCGCGCTTTTCCCGGGAAAACCGCCTTACACTTTTCCTGGAATTGCTCCCTATCAGTGCCCCCCACCGCCGCCGCCACCCGGTGCGGCCGGCTTGCGGATCAGCATGGTGAACAGGCCAAGCGTCGCAAACAGCACCGTCAGCATGAAGAACACGTCCATGAAGGACAGCAACGCCGCCTGCTGCTGGACCATGCCAGACAACTTGGAGATCGCAGCGCTTGTCGCATCGAGGCCGGGGGTCTGCTCGAAATTGCGGGTCATGTTCTGCAGCTTGGTCTGCGCGGCTTCACTGCCCCATTGCACATGCTCGGAGAGCCTTGCGTAGTGGAAGGCGTTGCGGTCGATCAGCACGGTATTGATCAGCGCAAGGCCGACGGCACCGCCAAGGTTGCGGGTGAGATTGAACAGGCCGGACGCGTTCTTCAGCCGCTCGGGCGGCAAGGTGCCGAGCGCGATGTTGTTGATCGGAACCATGCACAGCATCATCGAACAGCCGCGCAGGATCTGCGGGATGAGCAGCTCATAGAAATCCCAGTCGGCGGTCAGATGCGTCATCCACCAGGTGCCGGTGGCGAAGCCGAAGAAGCCGATCATCATCATCAGGCGCGGGTCCATCTTGTTCGACAGGATGCCCGAGATCGGCGCGGTGAAGAACATCGCCAGGCCGCTGACGAACAGAGCCTCGCCGATCATCATCGAATCGTAGCCGCGGATGCGCCCGAGGAACACCGGGTAGAGATAGGTCAGGCCGTAGAGACCGATGCCGATGACGAACGAGAATAGCGAGCCGAAGGCGAAGTTGATGTTGGTGAAGGCCTTCAGGTCGACGATCGGCTCCTCGGCGGTGAATACGCGCCAGAAGAACAGGACCGCGCCGACGGTCATGACGACGGCGCAGATGAAGACGCCCTGGTCCTGCAGCCAGTCATTGTTGGGGCCTTCCTCGAGCACATATTCCATGCAGCCCAGGAAGGCCGCCATGCCGGCGAGGCCCCACCAGTCGAACTTGCTGAACAGCTTGAGGTTGGGCTTGTCGAAGTCGATCAGCATCCAGGCCGCCGTTGTCACCAGGATGCCGGGCACGACATTGACCAGGAACAGCCAATGCCAGGACATGGCATGGCTGATATAGCCACCGACGGTCGGGCCGATGGTCGGCGCCAGCGTCGCCACGCGGCCGATCATCGGCGAGACGACGGCGCGGCGCGAGGGCGGGAAGATGGTGAAGGCAGCGGCAAAGACGCTCGGTATCATGCCGCCGCCGATGAAGCCCTGGACGGCGCGGTAGACGATCATCTGGTCGATGTTGGTGGCGGTCGCCGCCAGCGCACTGGCCGCGGTGAAGCCTGCCGCCGAGATGGTGAACAGCACGCGCGTCGACAGCATCCGGCTGAGAAAGCCCGACAGCGGGATCATCACCACTTCGGCGATCAGGTAGGCGGTCTGCACCCACGGAATTTCGTCGGAGCTGGCGCTCAGGCCGGCCTGGATCTCCGACAGCGAGGCGGAGACGATCTGGATGTCGAGGATGGCCATGAACATGCCGAACACCATCGCCAGGAAGGCGATGACGCGCCGCGTCGAAATGGTGTCAGGCACAGCCGGCCTCGCCGGCGGCGCTCCTGCTGTCAGGGTTGCGGTTGCCATGGCATTGCTCCCCGGCCGCCGCTCAATTCGACGCTGCCACTGACGCCGACCCGGATGGGGCGGTGCGGCTGTCGACGGCGACGACGACGCTCAGGCCGGCGCGCAGCTTACCGCTCTTCAGCGCATCGGCCGGCACATCGATGCGGACCGGAACGCGCTGCACGACCTTGGTGAAGTTGCCGGTGGCGTTTTCGGGCGGCAGCAGCGAGAACACGGCACCCGAAGCCGGCGCCAGCGACGAAACGGTTCCCTCGAAGTCCTGGCCGTCGGTCGCATCGACCGAGATCCTGACCTTCTCGCCGGGAACCAGCCGGGCAAGTTGTGTCTCCTTGAAGTTGGCGACGATGTAGAGCTTGTCCATCGGCACGATGACGGCGAGCTTCTGGCCGGGGCTGACAAGGTCGCCCTGCTCGACCGAGCGGTTGCCGACGATGCCGTCATATGGCGCCTTGAGCACGGTGAAGGAAAGATCGCGCAGCGCCTTGTCATGGCTGAGCTGCAGGGACGCCAGCGTGCTCGCCGATTCCGCGCGCTGCGCCTGCAGCACGCCGATATTGGCTTGCGCGGCGGCGATCTGTGCGTCGGCGCCGACAAGGGCGGCATCGGCCTGCTGGACCGCGGTCTGGGCGTCGTCCAGCTGCGCCTGTGTGCCGACATGGGTCTTGAGCAGCTGCGAGGCGCGCGCCGCGACCTTGGCTGCGTTGTCGGCCGCGGCCTGGTCGGCGACCTTCTGCGCCTGGGCCTGCTGCAGCGAGGCGCGGGCCGCGTCGGTCTGGGCGTCGATACGGTCGAGCGTCTTGCTCAAGGTGGCGATCTGCGCCTCGGCCTGGGCGACGGCAATCTTGTAATCGCCGTCATCGACGACGAGCAGCGGATCGCCGGCCTTGACCAGCTGGTTCTCGCTGACCTTGACCTGATCGACATAGCCGGAAATCTTGGGCGAGATGAACGCCATGTCCGCCTGGACATAGGCATCGTCCGTCGAGATCATGAAGCGGCCCGTTGTCCAGTAGTCGTACCCATACCAGGCGCCGGCGCCCAGCAAGGCAACACCGATGACCGGCAGCAGGAAGGAACGCACCGAACGCTTCTTCCTGGCCGGAGCCTCTGCCGGCGGCGACGAGACGGGCTGGACAGGTACTTCCGGTGCTTCCGTCGCTGGCGCAACCTTGGCGTTGGGGAAGGGACGGACTTCAGCAGTGGTCGGCGCGTTCGAGGACATGACATCTCTCTAAAGTTATAATATAATATTGAACCGTTCGGTTCGATCCGGCCGTTGACATAGCGCGTAAAGAGGACCATATCAAGGGCAATCGAACCGCTTGGTTCGAATTATTTTCGAGGTGTGACTTTCATGGCCGAGACCCCGCCCAATGTCGAAAACGAGTCGTGTGACGACCTGTTGGAAAGCTTGCGCCGTGGCCGCCCGGCCGCGGGGCAGGATCCGGCCAAGCGCAGCCAGATCATCGACGGCGCCCGTCGTGTCTTCATCGACAAGGGCTTCGAAGCCGCCTCGATGAACGACATCACCCGCGAGGCCGGCGTCTCCAAGGGTACGATCTACGTCTACTTCGCCAACAAGGAAGAGCTGTTCGAGGCGCTGATCGAGGAAGAGCGCGGCACCATCTTCAAGAACATGTATGACGTGCTGGACAATGCCGACAACCTGCGCGAGACGCTGGTGAAGTTCGGCAAGGTGCTGGCTCTCAAGATCACGTCGGCCAAGGTCGTCCAAGCGCAGCGCACGGTGATCGGGGCATCAGACCGGATCCCCGACATGGGCGCGCGTTTTTACGAGCGCGGTCCCAAGCGTGGCCACGACAAGGTCGCGGCCTTTCTCAATGCCGCCATCGAGCGCGACCTGCTGCGCATCGACGATGTCGATCTTGCCGCCTATCAGTTCACCGAACTGTGCCTGGCCGGTCTGTTCCGCCAGTGCATCTTCGCCTACCGCACCAAGGCCCCGACCCAGGACGAGATCGACCACATCGTCAGGTCAGGCGTCAGCATGTTCCTGAAGGCCTACGGCACCGAAAGGCTTGTGGCGGAAGAAGGCCATCAGACGATTGCTATCGAGGCCAAGCCCTAGCCAGACCATGCTCTAACTCTTTGTTTAGACGCAATTCTGGACGGAAAACCGCTTCACACTTTTCCTAGAATTGCTCTAAGGTGCGGATGCTTTAGCCGCCATTGGCGGCAAGCACGATGGCTGCCTGCAATTCCTGAAGGCCCTCGGCCTTTTCAGAAGAGGTGGCCAGCACGAACGGGAACGCCGCCGGCCGCTTCTTGATCTTTGCCAGCGTCTCCTCGATCAGCCTCGGCACGCCGGCAGTCTTGATCTTGTCGGTCTTGGTCAGCACGATCTGATAGGACACCGCCGCCTTGTCGAGCAGCGACAGCACTTCGTCGTCCTTGGCCTTGATGCCATGACGGGCGTCGATCAGCACATAGACGCGTTTCAGCGTGACCCGGCCCTTGAGGTAATCGAAGACCAGCTTGGTCCACTCGTCGACCTTCTCCTTGGGCGCGGTGGCGTAGCCGTAGCCGGGCATGTCGACCAGCGCCAAGGGTGGCAGGTCGGCGCCCTCGCCCGAAAATCCATCCGGCACGAAATAGTTGAGCTCCTGCGTGCGCCCCGGCGTGTTGGAAGTGCGCGCCAGCCCCTTCTGGTTGACCAGCGCATTGATCAGCGACGACTTGCCGACATTCGAGCGGCCGGCAAAGGCGATTTCCGGCGGCCCTTCCGGTGGCAGGAACTTCATCGCCGGCACGCCGCGGATGAAGATCCACCCTCGCGTAAACAGTTCGGTGCCGATTATGCTGCTGTTCAGAGCGTTCAAGCTGCTGCCTCCAGAAGAGAAATATTGACACCCCGGATAGCATCGAGGTTGCGGCTGACCTTGTCTACCGGCCAGTCCCACCACGCCACCGCCAGCAGCCGCCTGATTGTCCGGTCGTCGAAACGCATCTTTACCACCTTGGCCGCGTTGCCGGCGACGATCGCATAGGGCGGCACGTCGTGCGTCACCACCGATTTCGCAGCGACGATGGCGCCG
>NZ_RZPI01000392.1:0-5235 GCF_003998715.1 Mesorhizobium sp. M7A.F.Ca.CA.002.15.2.1 | reverse complement strand
ATCGGCGACCATGCCGGCAACAAGGGCGTCACCATCGGGCTCGAGGCGCTGAACCGCTTCGAATGCTACCTGCTCAACACGATGGCGGACCTGTCGGAGCATATCGACGCCATCGACCGGCCGCACATCAAGGCGATGTACGACACCTTCCACGCCAATATCGAGGAGGCCGACCCGATCGGCGCCTACACGAAACACCGCAGGAATGTCGTGCATATCCATATCTCGGAGAATGATCGCGGCGTGCCGGGGCGCGGCAACATTCCGTGGACCGAAACGTTTTCCGCCATCCGCAAGAGCGGCTATGACGATTGGCTGACGATCGAGGCGTTCGGCCGCTCACTCAAGGATTTGGCGGCGGCGACCAAGGTGTGGCGGGATTTTTCAGAGACCCCGGAAGCGGTTTATCGGGAGGGGTATAGGCATATCAAGAGCGGGTGGAAGAAGGCGGCTTAGGCGCCCTGGCCCATTTTCTATTTGCGTTCGCGGCGGTTGCCAGGTGGTTCCCCCACTCCGTCTCGGCTTCGCCGAGCCACCTCTCTCCCCCCTCCGGAGGGAGAGGAAGGAAGCCTCGGCCTGGGGGACACTCGGCCTAAGAGGACAGGCGTCGGCTCGGACAGCCTGGCGCTTTCCTCTACCCCGTCGATCGGGGGAGAGCGACTATCTGGGGTGTCAAGTTGCACTCGCGAACTCGTTGCGCGCATCGCGTGCTTTTGCATTGAGGATGACGAGGAGTTTTCTGGCGAGTGCGATGCGGATGAGCATTTTTGGCTTTCCCGCCTGTTGCAACCGTTGAGCGAAAGCTTTGAGATTGGGATCGAATTTGGCCACGATGGCTGCGACGATGAAGAGGATGCCACGCGGCCCGGCGCGTCCGCCGCGCACATGCCTGTTGCCGGTGCGCTTGCCGCTATCGTTGGCGAAGGGAGCGAGGCCTGCCAGCTTGGCGATGGCCTTGTTGGAGATGAGGCCGATCTCGGGCAGTTCGGCCATCAGGCGGGCGACGGTGCGTCCGGCCACGCCCTTCAGCGAACGAAAGGCCTGCTCCAGCCTGGCCCACAGCGGATCGTCATCGATCATCGAGGCAATCTCGCCTTCCAGGCGCCGTTGCTCGCGCTTGAGGAAGGCCAGCATCGCCTCGATGCTGGCGCATACCTCGGCGTCGCGTGCGGCACTTCTACGCTGCTTGTTGATGGTCGCATCGCCGACAATCTGGCAAAGCCGGCCAACCAACGCGGCAAGCCGCTGCTGGGCGGCGCTTGGCGGTGGCGTCGGCACAGTGTTCTTGACTGCGCCGTAGTGGGCGATGACAGCGGCGTCGATCCTGTCGGTCTTCTCAAGATAGCCCATCGCCTCGGCGAAACGGCGCACGCTCTTGGCATTGACCACGCCGCACGGCATGCCGTGCGCCCACAAGAGCATGAATCCCAGCCGTTCATAGCCGCCCGATGCCTCCATCACCGCAAGGACTGCGTCATGGCTGCGGCAGAACAGCCAAAGAGCTGCGATCCCCGCCGCGTCGTTGGCGAAGCGCGCTGCCGCTCCGCCAGGCCAGACATGCGCGTCCAGCCAATCTTTCGAAACATCAACTCCACAAATAATCCTGTTCACGGTAACCTGCCTTGTGCGTACGGTTGGAACCAAGCGACTGTTCGGTCGTGCGTGATGAAGGCGAAGATCCCAAGCTCTCCCGCGGCTGTAACCTCAGGTGGTACGGGCGACTTCGCCAAGCCAAGGTCCGGGCGGCCACCCGGACCTTGGCTCAATCGCTCTAATCCCACGAAATCTCTCTCGTGTAGATACAAGGTGTCGAGCGAAGCTCGACGGAGTGGGGGTCGATCCTTTGGCGCCGGTCGAGACGACTTGCGCGTCTGCATCACAAGCCTACCCCTGCTCAGCCTGGATCCTGTTGTAGTCGTGGATCGTCTGGCTCAGCCGGCGGCGCAGGAAGTTGGAGATGTTGTCGAAGATGAAGACGACGGCCAAGATCAGCAGCACCATGTAGAAGACGTTGGCCCAGTTTGAGTTGGTGCGCATCGCTTCCCACAGTTTCAGGCCGATGCCGCCGGCGCCGACAGCGCCGATGATGGTGGCGCCGCGGGTGTTGGATTCCCACTGATAGAGCGTCTGGCTGATGAACACCGGCACCACTTCCGGCAGCACGCCGTAGCGCTGCACCAGGAGGCCGTTGGCTCCGGTCGAGGTAATCCCCTCGCGCGGCCTGTCGTCGATGTTCTCCAGCGCCTCGGAATAGGTTTTGCCGAGCGTGCCGACCTCTGTGAAGAAGATCGCCGCACTGCCAGCCAGCGGTCCCGGCCCGAAGGCGCGGGTGAAGAACAGCGCCCAGATCAGCATGTCGATGGAGCGCATGAAATCGAAGAAGCGCTTGAGCACCTGGTTGACCAGCCGGCTGGGCGTGATGTTGCGGGCGGCGAAGAAGGCCAGCGGGAAGGCGACGATGCCGCCCAGCATGGTGCCGAGAAAGGCCATGACGATGGTCTGCAGGAGCTTCGTCCAGACATCGCCATGCTGCCACTGGGCGTTGTTCCAGATGTTGTCGCCGGCCAGCGCCAGATTTGACGTGCCCGGTTTCAGTTCCGGCCCGGAGACGATCAGCGAAGCGACTTCGCTTGCCGACTTGCCGAAGAAAGGCGAACGCGTGTCGAAGACGAAATTTGCCCAGCCTAGAAACCGCTTGCGTATCCTGACGCGGTCAACGGCGACGCGGGACTCGCCGGCAAAGCCCATGTCGGCGACCACCTCATCCTCATGCGCGGTGATCCAGCCGGGAACCGGTCCCGAGATCAGCGGCTTGCCGGTGCCGAGCGCGACCGCGACAGTCTCACCGTTGGCAGTTATCGTCGCTTGCGTCTTGGTGAAGGTGATCGACTTGGCGGTGCCGTCGATCAGGATCGTCACCGAACCATCGGCATTGGTCTTGACCCAGTCCGGATCCGGGTTCGGGCCGAGCACGGAGAAGCGTGGATATTTGGCAGTGATCTGCGGTTCATCGAGGCGGAAGATCGGCTGCACGTCGTAGCTGATCCACTGGGTCAGGAACAGCGGCAGGCGCTCCCAGTGCGATTCCCGCATGACCTGCGGCAGGTTGAAGAACCACAAGGCGTACAGCAGGTAGAGAAAGATGCCGCCAAGCAGCATCAGCGGCCCGAAGCGCTTGTGGAACGGCCGCTGGAACACCTGCGGGAAGCGCTCTTCGATCGACTGGATCTGATCGGCGGTCATGGTGGCCATGGTCAAGCGCTCATCACGAAAGCCTGCTCGCCGACCAGCTTGCGGCGCAGCCAGGCGGAGAACTGGTCGACGATGAAGATCGTCGTGAACAGGAGCAGCACGAGGGCTATCGTCTTGGCGCCGAAGCCGCGCGAGATCGACAGCTTCAACTCCTCGCCGATACCGCCGCCGCCGACCGCGCCCATGATGGTGGAAATGCGGACATTTATCTCAACACGCAGCAGCGTGTAGGACATGAAGTTGGGCAGCACCTGCGGCAGGCCGGCGAAGCGCACCCGCTCGAACCAGTTGGCGCCGACGGCCCTCAGGCCTTCCTCGGCGCGCATGTCGATGTTCTCGTTGATCTCGTAGAACAGCTTGCCCAGCGCGCCGATCGAATGCAGGCCGATGGCGATGATGGCGGCGATCGGGCCGATCGAGACGATGGCGGCGAACAGGCCGGCGATGACGATCTCGGGAAAGGCGCGCAGCAGTTCCATGAGGCGCTTGACGATCAGCCGCAGCACCGGATGCGGCGTCAAATTGCGCGCCGCGATGAAGGAGAACGGCACGGCGAAGACGAAGCCGATGAAGGTCGAGACCAGCGCCACGTTGAGCGTGGTCAGCATCAGCTCGAAATATTCGGGGATGTAGAAGCTGCCCCAGACATAGGCGCGGCCAAGCGGAAAATTGAATTCCTGGGTACCGGTGTCATGCGGGGAAGTGATGTCGAACATCGCCCGCCAGACATCGTTCCAGTCCTTGGGGACGAGCCAGCTCAGGAAATCCAGCAAATGCGGCAACCGGTCGAAGAAATGCCCGGCATTGGCCTCGTCGGCGAACCACATGGTGCTGCCGAGCGCGGTGATGAGCAGGCCGACACCGATGGCGGTGTAGAGCCGGCGCAAGGACGTCTGGCGACGCCAGGCGTCGGCCATCTGGTGAGTGGCGCCGGAAGGGGCTGTCACGGAAAGGGTCATGATCGGACATGCAAGAAGGGCGGCGTTTTCTCGACGCCGCCCTTCCTGGTTTCGCCGTTAGCCGCCGATGGCTGCCTTACGGGCTTCGACGATGACGTTGTAGAAGTCCGCCTTAACCGGGACGTAGCCGGTAAAGTCGCCGCCCTCGACGCCTTCGAAGCAAGCCTTGTCCTTCTTCGGCAACTGCGTGAAGAAGTCGGCGAGCTTGGCGGTCATTTCGTCGCCGAGCGCGGTGCGCACGACCAGCGGGCCGTTCGGGATCAGACCCGAGCGCCAGACTTCGACGAAGTCGTTGGGGTCGACGGCGCCCTTGGCGACTTCCTTGTGGAAGGTGCCGGAGGTGTAGCCGTCCTTGAAGTCGCCGATGCCGGAAGAATCGTCCACCGCCACGTCGACCTTGCCGTCACGCACGGCCAGGACGTTGTTCTCGTGACCGCCGTTGAACTGGGTCGAGGCGAAGAAGGTTTCGTTCGAAGCGCCGGTATCCTTCGGGATCTGGGTCAGCGGGATCAGGTAGCCGGAGGTAGAATCCGGATCGGCGTAGCCGAGCTTCTTGCCCTTGGCCGACTTGATGTCGGTGATGCCGGAGGATTTCAGCGCCAGGCCGATCGAATAATAGCCGGTGGCGCCGTCGGTCTGCTGGGTGGTGAGGATCGGGGTGACCGCCTTCGGGTCCTTGAGAGCGACGCTGGCGTAGCCGGAAGCGCCGAGTTCGGCGAAGTCGAGCGTGCCGCCGAGCAGGCCCTGGATGACGCCGTCATAGTCGGCGGCGGGGAACAGCGAGACCTTTTCGAAGCCGAATTCGGCCTTCAAATGGTCGGCGAGGCACTGGTAGTTGCGCAGCCGGTCGGTTTCGTTTTCGCCGCCGAGAATGCCGACGCGAAATTCCTTCATGTCGGCGGCATGGGCCATGCTGGTCGCCATGGCGAGCACCGAAACGGCGCCAAAGACCATCTTCCTGAACATTGGATATTTCTCCTGTAGGTTCCGGCCCCGCGCCGGCAGCGTTATCGATTTTGACAGG
>NZ_RZPI01000391.1:0-5251 GCF_003998715.1 Mesorhizobium sp. M7A.F.Ca.CA.002.15.2.1 | reverse complement strand
CATCACGCCGTGGAATTTTCCGATCGCTATTCCGGCCTGGAAGATCGCCCCGGCGCTGACACACGGCAACACCGTCGTCTTCAAGCCTGCGGAACTGGTTCCCGAGAGCGCCTGGACCATCGTCGACATCCTGCATCGCGCCGGCCTGCCGAAGGGCGTGCTCAATCTCGTCATGGGCAAGGGCTCGGTCGTCGGTCAGGCGATGCTCGACAGTCCCGATGTCAACGCCATCAGCTTCACCGGCTCGGTCGGCACCGGCAAGCGCGTCGCTGCGGCAAGCATCGAACACATGCGCAAGTTCCAGCTTGAAATGGGCGGTAAGAACCCGCTGGTCGTGCTCGACGATGCCGACCTCGCGATCGCCGTCGATTGCGCGCTCAATGGTGCCTTCTTCTCGACCGGCCAGCGTTGCACCGCCTCGTCCAGGCTGATTGTGGCTGACGGCATTCACGACCGCTTCGTCGACGCCCTCAAGGATCGCATGAGCAAACTGGTCATCGGCGATGCGCTCGACGCGCAGACCCAGATCGGTCCTGTCGTCGACGCGACGCAGCTGAAGCAGGACGAGGACTATATCGCCATCGGCGTCAGGGAAGGTGCCACGCTCGCCTTCGGTGGCGAGCGGCTCGACCGCAAGACGCCGGGCTTCTACCTGCAGCCGGCGTTGCTGACCGAGGCGACCAACGCCATGCGCAGTTCGCGCGAGGAGATTTTCGGGCCTGTCGCCAGCGTCATTCGCGTCAAGGACTATGACGAGGCGCTTTCCGTCGCCAATGACACGCCCTTTGGCTTGACCTCCGGCATCTGCACTTCGAGCCTCAAGCATGCCACGCACTTCAAGCGCAATTCGGAGGCCGGCATGGTGATGGTCAACCTGCCGACGGCGGGTGTCGATTTCCATGTTCCCTTCGGCGGCCGCAAGGGTTCGAGCTATGGGCCGCGCGAGCAGGGCCACTATGCGGCGGAGTTCTACACCACGGTGAAGACGGCCTACACATTCGCGGGCTGATCAGCCGTCGACCGATCAGCCGGGCTGATCGGTCACTGCCGACCACGCCGGCAACCCCGCCATGCACATCTGGATTGGAGCGGCGCGAAGGATGACAGTGCAGGACCTGACCTGGCTTAACCCGCCGCCGCACCATTCTATCGACGGCGACAGCGTTCGTGTGCGCACCGGCAAGGAGACCGATTTCTGGCGCGAGACCTTCTACGGTTTCTGGCGCGACAATGGCCACTTCCTGCACCGGCCCGTCGAAGGCGATTTCACCGCCGAGGTCACCGTCAAAGGCGACTACGAGGTGCTTTATGATCAGGCGGGGCTGATGGTCCGGCTCAGCGAAACCCATTGGATCAAGGCCGGTATCGAGTACACCGACGGCCTTGCCTATTTCTCCGTCGTGGTCACCAACGACACGTCAGACTGGTCGCTGGTCGCCATTCATGCCGGTCCGGGCGGCGTCAGGATCCGGCTGACCCGTCACGCCGAAACGATCCGTGTCCAGTATCTCGATGCTTCCGACGGCCACTGGAAGCCTGTGCGGCTCGCCTACTTTCCGATCTCCAGGACGGTCGATGTCGGCATGATGTGCTGTTCGCCGCAACGCGAGGGCTTCGAGGTCACATTCTCCGGCTTTTCGGTGGGGCCGCCGATATCGCGGGAATTGCACGATTGAGACGTGCGGCCTTGCGCCGACCGCAAGCCCTTCGACCTTTGTCATAATCAAGTCTGTAGATCGAGCCTCGCCGGCGGCTGCGCCTGTCGTAAGTTGGGTTCTCCGGAGCCGGAAGGGGTATTGCGGGGAAACTTTTGGCCTTTGTTCCGCTCAAGGCGAATATGTCGGGCAGCACGTTGCAACGGTATTGGCATCCGCGCTAGGAGTTGCCCATGGGCAGGTTGCGAAGGGCAGTCAAAAGAGCCGTCTATTCCAGGGCGCTGAGATTTCTTGGCGTTCCGCCCGTGCTGTGGTCGCAGGGGATCGGACATTTCTGCGATTTCGCCGGGCCGCGCTGGTATCGCAACGCGTCAACCGCATCGACACAGAGCGAGGCATTTTTCCGCCAGCATTACAGCGGCGCACATGGCATCGTCTGGCTGCGTCTGAGCACCTTGTCCAGGGATGCGCAAACCTGTGATCTCGACACGTTCGTCAGGATCGTGTTGCCGACGATCACGGCACCGTTCACGCTGCTGACGACCGATGGCGATGCTTCGGTGCCGTCTGATCTGGCGAAGGGCACCGTCGACCAGCTTCTCGCCAACCCCTTCCTGGTCTCCTGGTACAGCCAGAATTGTGACGGCACTCACCCCAGGGTCAAGCCTTTCCCGATCGGGCTCGATCTTCACACGCCTCGGTCCTTCGCCACGCCGGAAGGGCTTGTGAAGCAACTGGAAATCATACGCGCCCGGCAGGATCATGTGGACCGCCGCCCGCCCAGACTGTTCTCTGATTTCAGCATCAGCAATGGCTCGAGACAGCGCCGGGAACTGCTTGATGTCCTGCGCGGATGTCCGCATGTCGATTTCCTGGCGAAACGCGTCTCGCAGCGCTCGATCTGGCAACTGTACTCGCAATACCCGCTTGTCCTGTCCACCGAAGGCAACGGCCTGGACTGCCATAGGACATGGGAGCTGTTCTATCTCGGCTGCATCGTCGTCACCAAGACCTCGCCGCTCGACCCGCTCTATCAGGGTCTGCCGGTCATTGTCGTCGACGACTGGCATGAGGTCAGGGACCCCGATGCGCCAAGGCGCTGGATAGAGCAGGTTAAGCATCTGACCGAGCGCGACCATGTTTGGGGACGCTTGCATCCGCAAACCTATCTCGAGCCCATTCGGCAAGAACTTCTGCACGCACTCTGACAGGGCAGCCACGAAATTGGAGTCGCGGTCGGCAGGGCCCGCAGGATCCGCGGAAATATAGAGCCGGCTAACCTCTGGATGGCACCGACGTTTGGCGGATATCCGAGATGGTCGACGAGGCTTTCGTCAAGCGCCGCATCGTCGCCGAATGTCCGATGCACCAGCTGCGGCAGGCTGCCGGAATGTCACCATCGCCTGGACCACGCCAACCAGCGGCCAGCCAGATGCTTCCATGATGAGGTGAGCCTTGTCCGCCGATAGGTGTCGCCGGCCATCTTTATGCCTAGCGCCTGCGTCGGGAAGGGATGGATGACGTCGGCCAGCGCACGCAATCCCATGCCCGATTTGATGGCCAGCGACACCGCATTGATCATCTCACCGGCATGGCTGGCGACGACCGTGGCGCCCAGGATGCGGTCGGACCCTTCCCTGACGTGGATTTTGACGAAACCCTCCTCCTCGCCGTCCATGACCGCCCGGGCGACATCGTGCATCAGCACCGTATAAGTCTTGACCGGGATGCCGTTCTGGCGCGCCTCCGCCGGATAGAGGCCGACATGGGCGATCTCCGGATCGGTGTAGGTGCACCACGGAATGACCAGCTCGCTCAGTTTCCTGCGTCCGAGAAACAGGGCATTGCGCACGACCATGCGAGCTGTGGCCTCGGCGGTGTGGGTGAATTTGTAGGCGAGGCAGACATCGCCCGCCGCATAGATGTGCGGATTTGTGGTGCGGAGATAATCGTCCACCTTGATACCGTCGGCATCGTATGCCACCCCGGCGTTTTCCAGGTCGAGGCCGTCGACATTGGGCGATCGGCCGATGCCGGTGATGATCTCGTCGACGGAAATCGTTGTCGTGATGTCGTCGCACACCAGGTCGGCGAGCTTCTTGCCGCCTTCCGTTCGCACCGCTACCACCTCGGTGTTGAGGCGAACCTCGACACCTTCGCGCGCCAGCGCGTCCGAAAGGATCTGGGCGGCGTCGCGTTCCTCGCCGGGCAGGAACATCGGTTCCCGTTGCGCCAGGATGACCTTGGCACCGAGCAGGCAGAAGGCCTGCGCCGCCTCGCAGCCGAGCGGTCCGCCGCCAATGACCAGAAGCCGCTTCGGGCACTCCGTGAGCTCGAACATGGTCTCGTTGCTGAGATAGCCGGCCTCGGCAAGGCCTGGAATCGTCGGCAGCCTCGGGCGCGCGCCTGTCGCGATCAGCGCCTTCCTGAAACGCAAGTTTTGTCCGGCGACCGTGACAGCGTCCGGTCCGGAAAACAGCGTTTCGCCGAAATAAAGGTCGATGCCTTCGGAAACCAGCCTATCGGCGGCATCCGCGCGGCTGATCCGCTGCCGGATCTGCCGCATCCGCGTCATGGCGCGCGGAAAGTCGACGTGAAGACGGTCCGGCATGTCGCCGCCGAAATTCTCGGCATCGCGCATGTCGGCATAAAGCCTTGCGGTGCGGATGATCGACTTGGACGGGATGCAACCGACATTGACGCAAGTTCCGCCGATCAGATTGCGCTCGATGAGCGCGACCTTTGCGCCGAGGCCGGCCGCTTCGTAGGCGGCAGTCAGCCCAGCCGGCCCGGCACCGATGACGACGAGGTTGTAGGGACCGTCCGGCTGCGGGTTCTTCCAGTGCGGCGGATGGGCGCTCGCGATCAGACTGATGTCGTTGCTGTCGACGGGGAAGGCGGTGGTCCTGGTCCGGTCACGCGACATTGCCGCCACCTGACGCCGGGCTTGCCGGCTGAGACAGCCAGCCGCCATTGAATCCGGCCTTGTGCAGGCCGCGACGGATATGCTGATTGGACCGCATCAGCTTCCAGATCAGCCCTGACCGATGGTTCTCGATCATCATCACCACGATACCCTGATCCAGCCCATAGTGGCCCTCCGACACCCAGCCGTGCCTCCCGAATTTACGCCGGTTCGCCAATGTCGGATTGAAGCCGCTCGGCAGCCGGAAATTGTCGATCACCTCGGGGTAGCGATCACCGAGATGGCGCAGCGCCGCCAGGCAGATCTCCGGCGCGAAAGGCAGTGATGCCGGATAGGACCAAGGGGCGATCGTCCCGTCATCGGGCCCGAACGGAGCGCCGCGCGCGGCATAGCCGGAAAACCGCCGGCGCTGTCGCTCCACGCTGGTGCGGAAGCCGCCCGGCCCGTCGCCCGCCGAAAGTCCCCAAAGGTTCTCTTCATAGCCGTCATAGCCGTAAGGGTTGTGGCGCGCATAGTCGCGATGCAGATAGGTCGAGCGGCGGCTGTTTTCGAAATAGTCCGAGTTCTTCTCGCGCATGAAGGCGTCGCGGATGCCGGCGAAATCGATCCAGGCATGCGAGAACTGGTGCATGAACAATGGGCCGCCATACAGCACGTCGTAGCCGTAGAT
>NZ_RZPI01000390.1:0-5252 GCF_003998715.1 Mesorhizobium sp. M7A.F.Ca.CA.002.15.2.1 | reverse complement strand
GTCGCTGAAGGCGCATCCGGTCGCCTTCCTGCGCGAGCGGCTCGACCGCGCCGGCGTCATCCCGAATGCGAATCTTCCTTCCGTGCGCGACGGCAGGCGCGTCTCGGTCGCCGGCCTCGTGCTGGTGCGGCAGCGCCCCGGCAAGGGCAATGCGATCTTCCTGACGCTGGAGGACGACAAGGCGGTGGCCAACATCATCTTCTGGCAAAGAACCTTCGACCGCTATCGGCCTATCGTCATGGGGGCCCGGTTCGTCAAGGTCACCGGGAAATTGCAGTCGGAATCGGGTGTGGTCCACATCGTTGCCGAGAAGATCGAGGATCTGACGCCCTGGCTGACCGTGCTTCTGGAGAAGGTCAGCGAGACTGCACCAGTGGTTCCTCCGAGAGACCTCGCCAAGGACGGTTCGGATCGCTCCAGCCCCGCCAAACAAAGCGCGCCGATCCGGCAGGATCTCGCAACGCTGTCGGAAGAAGCGGAACAGGTCATGCCCAAGGGGCGGAATTTTCAGTAGGCAAGGCCATGCCAAGAGCGGAACGAAAGCGGACGTCGGCGATCCTTCGCGCCCCCTCTGTCCTGCCGGCCTATTGGGTACAAGAAACGTGCCCCTCAGCCCGGCCCACCCAGACGCGGCGGCGGCGGGGCCAGCACATCCTCCACCGAAAGCGTCCGCGCCTCGGAAGGCAGCATGATCGGGATGCCGTCACGCACCGGATAGGCAATCTTGGCGACCCTGGAAATCAGTTCGCCGCGCTCCGGATCCCAGGCCAGCGGCCCCTTGGTCAGTGGGCAGGCCAGCAACTCCAGCAGCTTGGGGTCGACCTTCTTCCCGTCACGTCCGTCCGCCATCGCGCCCTCTTACTGCAAACTCGACCCAAAATCCTCATTCTCGCGCGCCAGCGCCATTTCGGTGATGGCGATCAGCGTCTCGGCCCGGGTCTTCAAATCCGCCGCTTCGAGCAGCGCCTGTTTCTCGGCTGGCCCATAGGGCGCCATCATCGACAACGCATTGACCAGCATGGCATTTTCGGCCCGGCTGACGCTTTCCCAGTCGGCCTCGAGGTCGTTGGCCTGCAGATAGGCGCGAAATGCCTTGAGCAGCGATGGCCGGTCGATCTCGTTGCCCGCCTGGTCCTCATCGAGATCGGCAAGGAAAGGCGAGGGCTTGCACTGGCGAAACGGCGTCTTGACCGTCAATTCGTGGGCGATGCGGAACCGGCACACGCCCTGCAGCGAAATCAGGTAACGGCCGTCGCCGCTCTCGGAAAAGGCGATGATGCGCCCGGCGCAACCGACATTGCAGAGTTCCGGCTCGCCGTCGTCGCGCAAGGCCCCGTCGAGACTGGGCTGGATGACGCCGATGAGCCGCGAGCCGGCGATCGCCTCGTCCACCATCTGCAGATAGCGCGGCTCGAAGATGTTGAGCGGCATGCGGCCTCCCGGCAGCAAAAGCGCCCCCTCGAGCGGAAAGATAGGGATCGTCGACGGCAAATCCTTGGCGAGCCGGTAATGCGCGTTTCCCGCTTGCACCTCATTCCTCCGATCGCGCCATCAAGAAGCGCGTGAGTTCTTGGCCCTAATCTGGCGCAATCATCGCCGACGCCAAGCCCGTGCGGCAAAACAACCGGCAGCCGGCTCAGGAAAACAGCAGCGCCGACAATTTGCGGCGCGCTGCCAGCGTCGCCTCGTCGGTCATGCCCCAGGCCTCGAACAGCTGCAGCAATTGCGTCCTCGCGCCATCCTCGTTCCAGGCCCGGTCGGCCTTGATGATGGCCAGCAGATTGTCGGCTGCGGCCGTACGGTCGCCGTTGGCGTTCTGGATCATGGCCAGATCGAAACGCGCCTGGTGATCTCCGGGATTTTCCGCAAGGCGCCGCTCGAATTCGGCTGGATTGCCGAGAGCCGCCGCCTGCGCCGCAACCGCCATCCTGGCGCGCAGGGCTGCCACCGGCGGCGCATCCTTCTTGGCCTCCGGGGCTGTTGCCAAAAGCGCCTCGGCGCCTTCCGTGTCGCCGGCCTCGAACAGCAGCTCTCCCAGTCCGGCGATCGCCTCGATCGTCTCCGGCGCCTGCGCCAGGATGGCGTCATAAATGTCGGCCGCGGTCTGCATGTCGCCGGCGTCGCGCGCCTCGGTCGCCGCAGCCAGAGCTTCGGCCACCGGCGGCGCGCCATTGCCCTTGCCGCCGACCTTGGTGATGAATTCGTTGATCTGGCTCTCCGGGATGGCGCCCATGAAGCCATCGACCGGCTGGCCGTCCTTGAAGGCGATGACCGCCGGGATCGACTGGATGCCGAGCTGGCCGGCGATCGACGGATGGTCGTCGATGTTCATCTTGACCAGCTTGACCCTGCCGCCGGCGGCCTTGACCGCCTTCTCCAGCTGCGGCGTCAGTTGCTTGCAAGGTCCGCACCAGGGCGCCCAGAAATCGACCAGCACCGGCTGGCGGCGCGATTCCTGGATGACATCGGCGGCAAAGGCAGCCGTCGTCGTGTCCTTGATCACATCGGCGGGAGCGGCGGGCGTATCGCCAAGCGCGACTTTCGCCGGCGCCGGCGCGGTTCCACCATACTGCACCGAGGTGGTGTACTGGCCGCCATTGCCGCCAAAGGGGCCGCCGAACGGATTGTTGTCGCTCATCTCTTTACCCTTCCGTGGCGCCGCCGGCCGGCGGCCAGGCGCCCTATGCTTCAGACCATCGGTTTTAAGCCATCCATGTGGCGATCACGCGGAGACTTTCAAGATAGCAGCATCGTGCCCGGTTGCCTCGACGAATCTGATCAGGTCGCTCGCTGCGATCGATGTCGTCGCCTCATTGGTCAGCGGATGCCCATTGATCACCGCATGCTCCATCAAATCCTTGTCGAGCACGAGCTTGACCCTGTTTGCCGTGTCGTTGATGATGCCAAAGACCGTGACGGCGCCCGGCGTGACGCCGAGCAGCTCCATCAGCATCTCCGGTTTGCCGAAAGAAACCCGGCTGGCGGCGCCGATCACCTGGTGGATCTGCTTCAGGTCGACGACCGCGTCCTCGCCGACGGTGACCAGAAAGAAATTGTCCTTCTTGTCCTTCAGGAACAGGTTTTTCGTGTGCCCGCCGGCGATCTCGCCGCGCAGCGCCTGCGAATCGGCGACGGTATAGAGCGGTGGATGGCGCTTGGTCGAGGCAGCAATGCCCAGCTCGGCAAGAAAGGCAAAAAGTTCGGCTTCGGTCTTCGGCATCGGTTTCGTCTTCGTCCCGTTTGTGAGCCCATGCCGTTTACGGCCAATGGGGCGGCCGACACAAGGCCGTCATGCGACATCACGGTGAGCGGCACCCGCCCTTTGCGGTGGCGCCCCCGCCGCGTGCCACTCGCGCGCCCGCCGGCGGCTTGCCGGCCTCGCTTGCCGGGTCGTAAAAAAGCCTGCGATTTCCCTGTTGCAATCGCCGCGCTCTTCAGCCATATAGGCCCGGCTTGCGGCCAAGACGCCGTGCGAGCGGGTGTAGCTCAGGGGTAGAGCACAACCTTGCCAAGGTTGGGGTCGAGCGTTCGAATCGCTTCACCCGCTCCAGTTTCCTCTTAGGAAATCAAGCATCGAAAAGCCGCGGTCCGCCGCGGCTTTTTCGTTTTTGGACATTGTCGAACTGGGAGCTTGGGCCGAACTGCGCTTCGTCCATCCGCCTCTCATGTCACATAAAATTACAGCCAGGAACGCTTCCCGCCTCGCCTCGTTAGCCCTCCACCACCTAACGATGGAGAAAAACCAATGCAGGATATTTCCGGTAAGCGCGTCGCTATCCTTGCGACAAACGGGTTCGAACAATCCGAGCTTGAAGTTCCGCTCAAAAAATTACGCGAGGCGGGCGCCGAGGTCGATGTCGTGTCGCTCGCAAGCGGCAAGATCAAAGGCTGGGACCTCAAGGACTGGGGTCGGGAGATTCCTGTCGACAAGACGTTGGATGAGGCGCGGTCGGACGACTATGACGCGATCGTCCTGCCTGGCGGGGTCATCAATCCGGATCTGCTGCGCGTCGAGCGAAAGGCCCTGGACTTCGTCGAATCGTTCTGGTCGGCCAAGAAGGTCGTCGGCGCGATCTGCCATGCGCCCTGGCTTCTCGCCGAGACCGGCATCGTAAGGGGTCGCCGGGTCACGTCTTACAAATCGATCAAGACCGATGTGATCAACGCCGGCGGTCTGTGGGAGGACACCGAAGTCGTCACCGACCAGGGGCTCGTCAGCAGTCGCAATCCCGGCGATCTCGACGCGTTCTGCGACAAGCTCGCCGAGGAGATCAGGGAAGGGCGGCACGACAGAAGGGTTGCTGCCTAGCCGCCTGTCCGCCCAGACGATCGACCGCGCAAGCTTTTCACAGTCAGCCCTTCGCCCCATCCGCCTTCCGCAGCGATGCCTGATGCACCAGCGAGGTCCAGCTGTTGGTCGAGGCGAGGTGGCAATAGAGCAGGCCGAGCGCGCCTGATTTGCGCAGGTCGAGAAACGCCTCGTCGCTCAATTTGTTGAAGGCCGGCTCGTCGATCACCTGGAAGTCGGTGAGGTTGAGCACCTCGCCACCCTCCAGCGTCACCTTGCTCTGGCGCGGCGAAAACAGGCCGTGCGCATCGATCTTTTCGACCATCTCGCGGGTGGCTCGGAAGTCGATCTGGAACTGGTTGCAGAAGGCGAGCGCCTGTCTGGTCGCTTCGGTCGGCTCGTTGCCGGCGAAGAACGGCAGGATCTTGTCGTCGCGCAACGGCGCCAGCAGCTGGTCGACGATGCGATTGCTGGCCCGGTCGGCGCACAGCGTCAGCCGGCCGGCCGATGTCGGGTCTTCGGCCAGGATGAAAGGATAGCGCCGGACATAGGCGGGGATGTAGTGCGGCCCGGTCCATTTGCCGTCGGCATCGACGAACAAATTCTCGTTCTGGCGCACGCCGGTGATGATCACCGGCGACTTGGCCGGGCCGATGAAGACGATCGGGTAGGAGCGCATCGCCGCCGGCATTTCCGACGCGACCACCGGAATGGCGTGCGCCGAGCGGGCGAAGCCGAAGTCACTGCGCGCGGTCAGGCCAAGCGAGCCGTGCCGCGCCGGATTGAGCGCCTCGGGCCTCGAATAGAACAGCGGCAGCGCATCGCCCGTCACGTCCGTCTTTGCATCCGCCATCATCCGTCTCCCGCACGCCCATCAGGCTGCCAATGGTCCCGAAGCCGGGATCTATGCTTTGTTTGCGCTGATCTTGGATCGAAAGGAATCCCGCGCAGGACAAAGTACTAC
>NZ_RZPI01000038.1:0-16930 GCF_003998715.1 Mesorhizobium sp. M7A.F.Ca.CA.002.15.2.1 | reverse complement strand
GGCCAGCGCCGCGAGATCGGCTGTCGAAAGATCGAGGGAATCGCCCATGGCCTGAATTTATCACATTCAGGGCGATCGCTTCGATGTCCGCATTCAGCGATCGTGCCAATGTCGCTGCCGGAGCAAACAAGGTCGGCGGGTGCAGCGCCGCGATTTCCAAAAGAGCGGAAACATCGTGGGAATTCCTATATGTAGTCCTCGACCTGACTCCAGGAGACAACGCCGCGTGTTCCTTTCGGTTTTCGACCTGTTCAAGATCGGCATAGGACCCTCGAGTTCGCACACGATGGGACCGATGACCGCCGCGGCGCGGTTTCTCGACGAGGTCGCGGGAAATGACTGGCCGCGCCCGGCGGGTGTGAAGGTCGACCGCCTTGGCGCCAGCCTGCACGGGTCACTCGCCTATACCGGCATCGGCCACGGCAGTGACCGCGCCGTCATGCTCGGCCTTGCCGGTCTGACGCCGCAGACGGTCGATCCCGACCAGGCCGATGGCATTGCCAGTCGCATCGCCGCCGAAAAGCGTATTTCGCCGCCCGGCCATCCCACCTATCGCTTCGATCCGGCCAGCGATCTGGTGCTGGACCGCAAGACGCCGCTCACCGGCCACGCCAACGGCATGGCGTTCTACGCCTATGATTCCGGCGGCCGCCTGCTGCTCAAGCGCATCTATTATTCGATCGGCGGCGGCTTCGTGGTTTCCGAAGAGGAACTGCAGCGGATGAAGGCCAAGGGATCGGTGACGACGGAAGGCAAGAAAGTGCCTTATCCGTTCAAGAATGCGGTCGAGATGCTGGCCATGGCCGGCAAAAGCGGCCTTTCCATCGCCGACATGAAACGCGTCAACGAGGAGACGCAGATGACGCGCGAGGCGCTCGACGCCGGCCTCGACGGCATCTGGAGCGCCATGAAAGGCTGCATCGACCGCGGCCTGTCGCAGGACGGCATCATGCCGGGCGGGTTGAAGGTGCGCCGCCGTGCCCGCATGCTGCATGACAAGCTGCAGGAGCAATGGCAGCAGAACAAGCCCAATCCCTTGCTCGCCAATGACTGGCTGTCGATCTACGCCATGGCGGTGAACGAGGAAAACGCCGCTGGCGGCCGGGTCGTCACAGCGCCGACCAACGGTGCGGCCGGCACGCTGCCGGCGGTGCTGCGCTACTGGCTGCATTTCCATCCCGAGGCGGACCAGCCGAGCATTCGTGATTTCCTGCTGACGGCTGCTGCGGTCGGCGGCATCATCAAGACCAATGCTTCGATCTCCGGCGCCGAAGTCGGCTGTCAGGGCGAGGTCGGGTCGGCATCGGCAATGGCGGCGGCCGGCCTGTGCGCCGTCATGGGCGGTACGCCCGAGCAGGTCGAGAATGCCGCCGAGATCGCGCTCGAACACCATCTCGGCATGACCTGCGATCCGGTTGGCGGGCTGGTGCAGGTGCCGTGCATCGAGCGCAATGCGCTGGGCGCGGTCAAGGCGGTGACGGCAGCGTCACTGGCCATCAAGGGCGACGGCACCCATTTCGTACCTCTCGATGCAGCAATCGAGACCATGCGCCAGACCGGCCTCGACATGAACGAGAAGTACAAGGAAACCAGCCTGGGTGGGCTCGCCGTCAACGTCGTGGAATGCTGAAGGCTGGCCTAAACTGCCACTGTGGAGAAGTCGATCCGGTCGTTGACGCGTCCGCATGCGGGACTAACCTTAAGCGATGTCTCTCAATCTCATAAAACTCTGTGTCGGCTGCGACAGCGTCGAAGATCTCGAGGAGTGGATCGCCTTCCGCCTCGACGAGCGGCGGCGCGCCGGTGAGCCGGTCGAGCAATATCACACCACGCGCATGATGCCGACGCGCGGCGCCGAGGTCACCGATGGCGGTTCGCTCTATTGGGTGATCAAAGGAAATGTGCAGTGCCGCCAACTGATCACCGAGATCCGGCCGTTCACCGATAGTGAAGGCATCGGCCGCTGCCACCTGATTCTCGACCCCGAGGTTGTTCGAACCGACTGGCAGCCGCGCCGGGCCTTTCAGGGCTGGCGCTATCTGAAGCCGGCCGACGCGCCGCTCGATCTGGGCAAGGGCAAGGCCGGACTGATCGAGATGCCGCCGAAACTCAGGCGCGAGCTTGCCGACCTCGGCCTGCTCTGACCCCAGGTGGCATCACCGTCTGGCCCTTTGTGCCACCCGATGTGGGGCTTGCAAGCGATGTGGCAACGCCACATCTTGTTTTTTATGAGCGATAAGAAGCAACCTGTGCCAGCGAGGACCAATCCTGCGCCGATCAAGCCTCAATCCAACGCTGGCGAGATCGACGCCTTCATTCGCCAGGCGAGGACACTTGCCGCATCGGCGACCGGTTCGGGCAGGCTGATCCTTGCTCTCGACGCGACGATGAGCCGCCAGCCAACCTGGGATCTGGCCTGCACGCTGCAGGGCCAGATGTTCGACGCCGTCGGCAAGGCAGGAACCCTCAGCGTGCAACTGGTTTATTTTCGCGGTCTTGGCGAGTGCCGTTCGTCCGCTTTCGTGAGCGACACCAATGCCTTGAAGCAGCTGATGACGCGGATCGAGTGCCGCAGCGGTCACACCCAGATCGGCAAGGTGCTGGCGCATGCGTTGAAACAGACGGCAACCGCTAAGGTCAATGCGCTGGTCTATATCGGCGATGCGATGGAAGAGGATATCGACGATCTGGCCGAAAAGGCCGGCAGCCTCGGCCTTCATGGCGTTCCTGTCTTCGTCTTTCAGGAAGGCCATGATTCCAGCGCGGAAAAGGCATTCAAAGAGGTTGCGCGGCTGTCCAAGGGGGCCTGGTTCCGGTTTGATCGGCGGGCTGCCGCGACCCTGGCCGGACTGCTTTCGGCTGTCGCCGTGTTCGCGACCGGCGGGTTGAAGGCGCTCGAAGCCAGAGGCAGGCCGGAAGACCGGCTGATGATCGAGCATCTGCGGGGCGGCGGAAAATAATGGGCGCAATCATCGCTTTTGTAGCGTTGCTTTTGCTGCTGCTCGGCGCGGTGACGATTTTTCTGCGTGCCGAGCCAGCGAAACTGGCGGGCACGCTGCGAACGCTTGGGCCGGCTCTTCTGGCAGTTGTCGGCGTCGCCGTGCTGGTGGTCGGCCGTGAAGGCGTCGGCGGCATGATCCTCACCGCGGCAATTGCCTGGTATGGTTCCATGCGAATGAAACGCCAGCCGGCGGGGCTTGCACCGGGCAAACGCTCGACGGTGCGCACAGCGGCATTGGAAATGGAGCTCGATCACGATACCGGCGGCCTCGAAGGACTGGTCCTGGCTGGCCGCCACGAAGGCAAGATGCTTGGCGCGATGGGGCTGGTGGAATTGCAGCACCTCTACCGCGAACTCTCCGGTGATCCGGAGAGCCGGCAGTTGCTAGAGACGTATCTTGACGGCAGATTTCCCGTCTGGCGCAAAAACACTGAGACGAACGGTGGCGAAGGGCTGGGTGTTGCGCCAGGTCCGGGCGCCATGACTAAGGAGGAGGCCTACAAGGTCCTTGGTCTTGAAGCGGGGGCCGCCGCGGCGGATGTCCGCAAGGCGCACCGCCGCCTGATGCAGCGCCTGCACCCCGATGTCGGCGGCACGTCTTTCCTGGCGGCGCGGATTAACGAAGCCAAGGACGTCTTGCTCTCCAATCACAACTAGTCTCCTTCGACGCAGAATTTTTCCGGGAGATGATTTCCACGCCGTCCTACTGCTGGACGGCGTAGCACTCGATGTTCTTCTTCTTCAAAGCGGTGCAGGCCTTCCAGGCGGCGGTCTTCGAACCGAAGCCGCCGAAGCGGGCGCGATAGTAGGTGACGCCGTCCTTGTCGAAGGCGACGGTGAAGCCGGAGGCGTCGGCCAGCACCTTGGGCGCCTGCTTGGTGGTCTTGTCGAGGAAGGCCTGTGCCTCGGACTGCTTTGGCGACGAGGCGACCTGAATGGCCCAGCCCGACGGCACCGACGCCGTGTTGACCGGATCGACGGCCGCTGGTGTTGGCTCGGCATAGGCAGCGACGACCTGGGCCGTCGCGACCTGGGGGGCTGAAACGATGACGGTCTTGACCTTTCTGGTCTTGACGACGGGGGCTGCTTCTTCGGCCTGCGGGGTATCGTCTTCCGCGACCGTGGCGTCCTCGGCGACGGTGGCGTCGTCCTGCGCCACAACAGGCTTGTCATCGGGCGTCGGAGCGTCATGCTTGGGCAGGAGAACCTGGGCGAGGGCGGTGACCGGGTTGTTGCCGCCGGCCTTGGCCACCAGATCGCCACCGCCGCGAGTCGATGCCCTCGGCAGATAGGTGTTGATCAAGCTGGCCATCTGATTGTCGCGGCTGCGGCCGGAACTGCCGCCCATGACCACGCCGACGATGCGGCGATTGCCGTCGGAAACCGACGAGACGAGGTTGAAGCCGGAGGCGCGGGTGTAGCCCGTCTTGATGCCGTCGACACCCTTGATGCGTCCGAGCAGGCGATTGTGACCGTTGATGCGCTGACGCCCGTAGAGGAAGGAGCGCTGCGAGAAATAGCCGTAATATTGCGGAAAATGTTCGCGCAGCGCGATGCCGAGCGTCGCCATATCGCGCGCGGTGGTGAACTGGCCAGGGTCTGGCAGGCCATTGGCGTTGCGGAACACGGTGCCGTTCATGCCCAGCGCACGCGCCTTGGCGGTCATCATGCGGGCAAAAGTGGTTTCATTGCCGCCGAGCATTTCGCCGAGCGCGGTGGCCGAGTCATTCGCCGACTTGGTGACGATCGACAGGATCGCGGTCTCGACCGTGACCGAACCGCCCGGCTTCACGCCAAGTTTCGTCGGCGCCTCGGCGGAGGCCTTGGCGGAAAACACCACTGGCGTATTCCTGCTGATCTTGCCCTTCGCCATCGCTTCGAAGGTCAGGTACAGCGTCATCATCTTGGTCAGCGAAGCTGGATAGCGCCTGCCGTTGGCATCTGCGGAGTAAAGCACCTTGCCAGTCTTGGCATCCACGACGATGGCCGCCTGCTTGGCCGCCAGCGACGAGGCAACGTCTCCAAAAACGAATGTCATCGCCAAGGCGATGATCATCATCGTTTTGAGAGGGGAGGTGGATTTGGAAACGATGCCCAACAACGCCTTACGCACTGGTACTTCCCTTGGATTTCTTCGTTGCGTTGGAGGCGGCAAAGGGTCCTGCCTCGCTTCCGGCCAAGCTACCGGCGCAGCGTTACCAATCCGTTTATGGTAACCGCCGCGTTCACCATTTTCTTCGTGCTTGAAGCTCTCTTTATTCGATTTTTAGCCATTGGCTGCGCAGGCGGGTCCGCGAGCCCGCGAAATCTTGACTTTTGTGCGGCGCACAATATATTATCTTGCATTGCACAAGGGCGCCCCGAAGAAGGACGCCTCAACCGTCAAGGGAATCGTGAAATGACCCAGACCTATGAGGACTTCAGCAAATACGGCAAAGAGTTCGCCGACACCGGATTGAAGAGCTTCGCGTCGCTCTCCAAGGGCGCACAGGCGATTGCCACCGAGGCTGGTGAATACACCAAGAAGAGTTTTGAAACCGGCAGCGCCACTGTGGAGAAGCTGTTTTCAGCCAAGTCGCTGGAAAAGGCCATCGAGATCCAGTCGGACTACGCCAAGCAGTCCTATGAGGCGTTCGTCGCCGAGGCTACCAAGATCGGCGATCTCTATGCCGAACTCGCCAAGGAAGCCTACAAGCCATTCGAATCGATCGTTGCCAAGGCGAAGTAATTTCGCCCGGGCGAACTGATTTCGCCTGACGTGACCCAGATTCAGCCTTTTGACCCGAGAAAAAGCCCGGCCGTGGAAACGTGGCCGGGCTTTTTCGTGTCAATTTCCGTTCCAGAGCCTCGCGCCCCTTCACGATTGCGAAAATCGTCCAAGTTTGGTGACCTAGCCATATTGTCAGCTAACCAGAAGGGCTTAAAATCGTACATCGAACACCTACATGTCGAACTCGCATGGGGAATCGAAAGAGGCAGGAATACGTGACGATCGGTTTGACTGCCACGAGACGCGTGGTGCGAATGCAAGACGGCGACGGTAACGGCAATGGGGCCGGCCGTGGGACGGCCGTCATCACGCGCACCAAAACCAAGACCAAGAAGCCCAGCCTTTATCGGGTCCTCATCCTCAACGACGACTACACTCCGATGGAGTTCGTGGTTCACGTGCTGGAGCGTTTTTTCCAGAAGGATCGCGAAGCCGCCACACGCATCATGCTTCATGTTCACAATCATGGAGTGGGCGAGTGCGGGGTCTATACATTCGAGGTGGCCGAGACCAAAGTGTCCCAGGTCATGGATTTCGCCC
Source organism: Mesorhizobium sp. M7A.F.Ca.CA.002.15.2.1 (assembly GCF_003998715.1). NCBI lineage: Bacteria > Pseudomonadati > Pseudomonadota > Alphaproteobacteria > Hyphomicrobiales > Phyllobacteriaceae > Mesorhizobium > Mesorhizobium sp. M7A.F.Ca.CA.002.15.2.1. The sequence goes on along the minus strand of NZ_RZPI01000038.1, from coordinate 10,619 downwards.
GACAGAATCAGCATCCGCTGCAATGCGTGATGGAGAAGAAGTGAGGTAACATGCCGGCTTTCTCCCAAGGCCTGGAAAAGGCGCTTCACCAGGCGCTGACGCTCGCCAATGAGCGGCACCATGAATATGCAACCCTAGAACATCTGCTGCTCGCGCTCATCGACGACACCGAGGCGGCCGCCGTCATGCGCGCCTGCAATGTCGATCTCGATGAGCTCAAGCATACGGTTCTCACCTATATCGACACCGAGCTGGACAACCTCGTCACCGGCTACGACGAGGACTCCAAGCCGACGGCCGGTTTCCAGCGCGTCATCCAGCGCGCGGTGATCCATGTGCAGTCTTCTGGCCGCGAGGAAGTGTCGGGCGCCAACGTGCTCGTCGCCATCTTCGCCGAGCGCGAGAGCCATGCCGCCTATTTCCTGCAGGAACAGCAGATGACCCGCTACGATGCGGTCAACTACATCTCGCACGGCATTGCCAAGCGTCCGGGCGCGTCGGAGACACGCTCGCCGCGCGGCGCCGATGACGAGCAGGGCGGCCAGAACGGCGCCGAGCCGCAAGAGGAAGGCGGCAAGAAGAAGCAGCAGCAGGACGCGCTGACGGCCTATTGCGTCAATCTCAACAACAAGGCCAAGGCCGGCAAGATCGACCCGCTGATCGGCCGCGAGTCCGAGATCAACCGCACCATCCAGGTGCTGTGCCGCCGCTCCAAGAACAACCCGCTCTACGTCGGTGACCCCGGCGTCGGCAAGACGGCGATCGCCGAGGGCCTGGCCAAGCGCATCGTCGAGGGCGACGTTCCCGAAGTGCTGCACAATGCCACCATCTTCGCGCTCGATATGGGCACGCTGCTCGCCGGCACGCGCTATCGCGGTGATTTCGAGGAACGGCTGAAGCAGGTCGTCAAGGAGCTCGAGGATTATCCTGGCGCCGTGCTGTTCATCGACGAGATTCACACGGTGATCGGGGCAGGGGCGACTTCAGGCGGCGCCATGGATGCGTCCAACCTGTTGAAGCCGGCGCTGTCGTCGGGTGCGATCCGCTGCATCGGCTCGACCACCTACAAGGAATTCCGCCAGTTCTTCGAGAAGGACCGTGCCTTGGTGCGGCGCTTCCAGAAGATCGACGTCAACGAGCCGACCATCGAGGACGCGATCGAGATCATGAAGGGCCTCAAGCCCTATTATGAGGAGTTCCACAAGGTGAAGTTCACCAACGAGGCGATCAAGGCCTCGGTGGAACTGTCGGCACGCTACATCAACGACCGCAAGCTGCCGGACAAGGCGATCGACGTGATCGACGAGACCGGCGCCTCGCAGATGCTGGTGCCGGAAGCCAAGCGCAAGAAGACTATCGGCATCAAGGAGATCGAGGCGACGATCGCCACCATGGCCCGCATCCCGCCGAAGACGGTTTCGGCCGACGACGAGAAGGTGCTGCAGGGCCTCGATATCGAGCTGAAGCGAGTCGTCTATGGCCAGGACACTGCGATCACCGCACTGACCTCGGCGATCAAGCTGGCGCGTGCCGGCCTGCGCGAACCGGAGAAGCCGATCGGCTCCTACCTGTTCTCCGGCCCGACCGGCGTCGGCAAGACCGAAGTGGCCAAGCAGTTGGCCGCGTCGCTCGGCGTGGAGCTGATCCGCTTCGACATGTCGGAATATATGGAGCGCCACACCGTGTCGCGGCTGATCGGTGCTCCTCCCGGCTATGTCGGCTTCGACCAGGGCGGTCTTCTGACGGACGGCGTCGACCAGCATCCGCATTGCGTGCTGTTGCTGGACGAGGTCGAGAAGGCGCATCCGGACCTGTTCAACATCCTGTTGCAGGTTATGGACCATGGCAAGCTGACCGACCACAACGGCAAGCAGATCGACTTCCGCAATGTGATCCTGATCATGACCACCAATGCGGGCGCGTCGGATGCGCAGCGTGCGGCGATCGGCTTCGGCTCGACCAAGCGCGAAGGCGACGATGTCGAGGCGATCAACCGGCTGTTCACGCCGGAGTTCCGCAACCGTCTCGATGCGATCATCCCGTTCGGCTCGCTGCCGGTGCCGGTCATCCATCAGGTGGTGCAGAAGTTCGTCATGCAGCTCGAGGCCCAGCTTTCCGAGCGTGGCGTCACCTTCGACCTGTCGGCGGACGCGATCGCCTGGCTCGCCGACAAGGGCTATGATGAGCGCATGGGCGCGCGGCCGCTCGGTCGTGTGATCCAGGAGCACATCAAGAAGCCATTGGCCGACGAGGTGCTGTTCGGCAAGCTCAAGAAGGGCGGCACGGTGCGCGTCACCGTCGAGAAGAAGGAAACCGGCGAGACCGGCCTGAAGCTCGAATCGCTGGCCGACGAGGCGCCGGTGAAGCCGAAGAAGGAAGAGCCGGAAGAAACGCCGAAGTCCAGAAAGGCCGTGGTGAAAAAGCCGGCGGCCAAGAAGCTGGTGGCGCAGAAGCCCGAAGCCAAGGGCAAGGACGGCGGCAAGCGCAGCCTGGTGCCACAACTGCCCCGAAAGAACTGAGCTTACGAAAGTCAAAAAAGCCCCGGAGACGGGGCTTTTTTATTGGAGCGAGGGTAGGCATAATCGGCCAGATCATCATCCTGAACGGTGCGCCGCGATCGAAAAACAAGCATCGCCAAGGCTGTTCAGGAGTGCTTCGATGGCGTCTGGATCAATCTCGGTGTCGACGTTTGCGATCAGGCCATGCCGCCGCGCTATCGACCCGAGATGGGATTGCGGCCCGGTGGCGCGCCTGTGGCAGGAAGAGGTGCACCGGCCCGGCGTGTACGATCTGGAAGTCGACACGTCGCTCCTGAGCCCTGGGCAATGCGCGGACACGCTCGCAGAGCAGCTTCGGCAAGGACCGTATCGAACAGCGTTTCGGAAATGTCCAACCCATCCAGCGCCGCCCTTGAGGCGTTTTGACCGGCATGCCGCCGCAGGCGAGTTCGTCCAGATCGGCGAATTTACATCCCGCAAAGGGCCGGCGATTGCATGGTGGAGCTCTCAGCGGCCGCGCTGTCCGACTCGAAACGGGTCAGCAAATATCCGCACGCCTTCCAGATCGCGACCATCAGGGATGCGCCCGCATAGCCATCCACGGCATAGTGCCAGCCAAGCACGACGGATCCGACCATAATGACGCCGCGAATAACCACATCACAACACCGGCCAGCCGAGACCGCCGCGTTGCATAGAGAGCGAACAGCACCGCCATCGCAACGTGCAGGGATGGGAAGGCGGATATACCGACGCTGCCGGTAGTTGCGCCGGTGTAGCCACCCCACAGCATATCCTGCGTGTTGAGCGCCCAGATTGGATAGATGCGATCGGCGGTGGCGAGTGCTTGCATGAGGGCGTGAAAGTCGTTGCCGAACCCCAATCGCTCGTAAAAGCAAGGGCCAGCCGACGACAGGCCCATCGCGAGGAAGAAGCCACCCAGCGTCCACACCGTCATGAAGCTCATCAGGAACTGGTGACGCAGCTTCGTATCCTTGCGTGCGATGCACACGGTGAAAACCGCGGTAATGAGCACGACGAACCAGAAATTGTAAGCGATGTTGATGATCTTCAATGCAAGCGGCGACTGGACGGTAAACCACAACCATTCGTGCGGGGCTCGACCGAAATGCAGGATGCGGTCGGCCTGAGCCAATGCCTTGTCCCATGCAAACGGAGAGAGGATTGCAATGGCTCCCTTCAACACACCGATCGCGGATATGAAGGCAAGACCCGCACCCAGGCCATTCAGGCTGTTGGCAATGCGTTCGGCGTCGCCAAAGAATCTACCCAGTGACTTGAGGAAGGTGTGCAGCGGTTCGGTATCCCGCTGGACCAGCGCAAGATGGAGAAGCGTCCCAAGTGCAAAGGCTGAGCCGCAAATCCAGAAGGCGATGAAAAGATACTCAGCGTATTCCTCCAGAACGCCGAAATCCGGCATGTTTCCAGTGTGCCACCCGACTGCGCTTGCCAGAAGCAGCGCAGCGGCAGCCATAGCGTGCAGCAGCCGGTGTCGCCAAAAGGCATCCGCCAAGATGCCAAGAAAAGCACGCTCGAAAATTGCCCCCGCCAGTGGGGCCGATGCCGCAACCGAATGTTCCATGGTTTTGAAGCCCCACAGCTCGCCACGCGTTAGCATTTTACCGTGAGATGGTTCGATATTTCCTAATCAGACGATTAGAGTTGCAAACGGTTGAGTCGGCACTGGGCACGGCCGGGCATTAGAATCGGCTTCTGGACTGAACGGCGCTTGTTAGTCCGATATTCTCGACCCGGTCCACCACATCATTGGCGGACCTCCCGCTCTCAATTTTTGAGTGCAGTCCGTATCTTTTCGGCGTTACCGACCAGAATCTCCGGCTTCTCCATCTCGCCCGTGTGCGGCTTCAGCGGGATGCCGTCGAAGCGCGGAATGACATGCACATGCAGATGATAGACGGTCTGCCCTGAGGCCGGCTCATTGAACTGCATGACGGTGACGCCATCGGCGCCGAAGGCCTTTTTCACCGCCAGCGCCACTTTCTGAACGGCGCTCAAGAGATGGCCGAAAATTGACGGATCGGCATCGAGAAGGTTGCGCGACGGCGCTTTCGGCACCACCAGCGTATGGCCGGGCCCCTGCGGCATCACATCCATGAAGGCGATGACCGCGTCATCCTCGTAGACACGGTGCGAGGGAATTTCGCCGCGCAGGATCTTGGCGAAAATGTTGTCGGTATCGTAGGCGGCCTCGGTCATGGCGAACGCTCCGGATTGTGCCTTCGTGTAGCGAAGGCGTCGAAATTCGGCAAGATAATCGTCGCCCCCCAGCCGGCCAGCCGGGGCTACTCCTCGAGATCCTTGCGGAACGGGGTATGCTCTTCCAGATATTCGCTCATCCGCTCCACCTCCTGCCGTTCGCGCCGAAGATAGTCGGCGACGGCGTTGCGCAGGCCTGGGTGCGCAATGTAGTGCGCGGAATGCATGGTCACCGGCCGGTAGCCGCGCGCCAGCTTGTGCTCGCCCTGCGCTCCCGCCTCGACCACCTTGAGCTTGCGCTCGATGGCGAAGTCGATCGCCTGATGATAGCAGACCTCGAAATGCAGGAAGGGATGGTCCTCGATGCAGCCCCAGTTGCGGCCATAAAGTGCATCCGAACCGATGAAATTGATCGCGCCGGCGATATAGCGCCCGTTGCGCCTGGCCATCACCAGCAGGATGTCGTCGGCCATGCGCTCGCCGATCATCGAGAAGAATTGACGATTGAGATAGGGCCGGCCCCATTTGCGACTGCCGGTGTCCATGTAGAAGGCGAAGAAATCGTCCCAGGCTTTCTCCGTGAGGTCCTTGCCGGTCAGCCGGTCGATTGAAATGCCTGGGGCAAGCGCTTCGCGCCTTTCCTTTTTCATCGCCTTTCGCTTGCGCGAGGCAAGGGTGGCGAGGAAGTCGTCATAGGTTGAAAAGCCTTCGTTGAAGAAATGGAATTGCTGGTCGGTGCGGTGCAGGAAACCGGCTGCTTCCAGCACCTCCACATCGCTCTCTTGCGCGAAGGTGACATGTGCGGAAGAGACACCGAGCTTTTGCGTCACCGCCTTCAGGCCCGCCGCGAGACCGGCCTTCACCTTGGCACTGTCCTCGCCCCTGGTGACCAGCAGGCGAGGGCCGGTGACCGGGGAGAACGGCACGGCACTTTGCAGTTTGGGATAGTAGCGGCCACCGGCGCGTTCGAACGCATCCGACCAGCCATGGTCGAACACATATTCGCCCTGGCTGTGCGATTTGAGATAACAGGGCACCGCGCCCAGCAATCTGCCTTGCCCATCCTCGAGCCGGAGGTGGTGGCCCTGCCAGCCGGTACGCCGCACGGCGCATCCAGAATCTTCGAGCGCGCCTAGAAAAGCGAATGAAACCAAAGGATTGTAGCTGGCTTCTAAATCGCCGCGCGCAGTTCCCGCAAAGCCATTCCATTCATCATAGGTGAAGGCGCCGATGCCGGCGGCGACGCGGATCGAATAGTCCGCATTGGCCGTTTGTCCGTCACCCTCATCGCCCTGATCCATGAGGCTTATTTAAGCTCCGTCCGGCCTGGTGCAAGTCACGTTTCAGACACTCAGGCGACTTTGACCAGATCGGGTTCGAACCCTTCGAAAGTCATCTGGTCGGCATATCTGAAGGTCAGGTCGACCGCCGGCTGGTCATGCACCGTCCAGGTGATAACAGGCATTTTCAGCCTTTCACGCACGAAGCTGACAAATGGGTTTGGCAGGTCGCCGGCGGCGTAGGAGGTGAAGGCGATCTCATGCGCCAGCATGGCGAAATGCGCCTCGATCAACCCGACGTCCTTGCCGTAGGCGGTGAGACCCCCTGGGATACCCGGCGCGTCCTTCGGAAAATCGCGGACCAGCCAATGGTCGAACGACATGATCGCCGCCTTGCCCTTGTAGCGCTTGAGCATCTTGCCGACGCTTGCCACCAGGCCTTCGTCATAGCCGGGCGTGCCTTTCAGCTCGACGACCAGTGGCACGCGGCCATCGACCAGGTCGAGCGCTTCCTGCAGCGTCGGCACATGGTCCGCCGTGCCACCGACCCTGAGCGCCGCGAGTTCAGCTGCGGTACGCTGCCAGACGAAACCATCCTGGCCGGTCAGGCGCTTGAGATCGCCGTCATGGATGATGACGGGAACGCGGTCGGACGACAGGTGCACGTCGCATTCGATGGCGTAGCCGCGTTCGGCGGCTGCGGCAAAGGCCGACAGCGTGTTTTCCCAGCGCGTCTTGTTCATGTCGTGGAAGCCGCGGTGGGCAACGGGCCGGGCGGTCAGCCAGGATAGCTCGGTCATATCTGTACCCTGGCTCATGCGACTTCGAAGATGGCTTCGATTTCCACTGCGGCATTAAGCGGCAGGCAGGCCGTGCCGACGGCGGAGCGTGCATGCTTGCCGCGCTCGCCAAGGGCGGCGACCAGGAAATCGGAGGCGCCGTTGGCAACCAGATGCTGCTCGACGAACTCGGGTGTCGAGGCGACGAAAACGGTGATCTTCACCAGGCGGCTGATCTTCTCGAGGTCGCCGAGTGCTGCCTTGGCCTGCGCCAGGATGTTGATCGCGCAGTATTTTGCCGCATCCTTGCCGCCTGCGGTATCGAGATCGCGGCCCAACAGCCCGCTCGCCTGCAGCTTGCCGTCCTTAAGCGGCAATTGCCCGGCAGTGAACAGCAAATGGCCGGTCCTGCAATAGGGCACGTAGTTGGCGGCGGGCGCGGCGGCGACGGGAAGCGTCACACCCAGATCGCTTAGCCGCTTTTCGATTGTTTCACTCATGGTATTTCCCTATTGCTTGGTGACGCCGCGCCGGCCGGGCCGAAATTGCTATTTTTGCCTCGCTTCCGCCACGACTTTTTTTAAGCTGGACCATCTTTCCCTGCGGCCTGCCATCAGTCGCGACGATCGGAGTACCTCATGCGCGCAACGCGCCTCGCATTCCATGCCGTCCTGTTGTCGGGGATATTCTCGATAGGCCCTGTCTTCGCAGCGCCGGCGCTGCAAGCCCACCGCGCCGTCTACGATCTTACCCTGAAAAAGGCTTCCGATCAGTCCGGCATCACGGGCATATCCGGCCGCATGGTCTATGAGTTCAACGGCTCGGCCTGCGAAGGCTATACGGTGAAATTCCGCTTCGTCACCCAGATCGTCACCGCTGACGGCACGAAGCTGACGGACCAGCAGACGACAACTTTCGAGGACGCCGAAGGCAAGACCTTTTCGTTCGTGACGAAATCCTTTTCCGACCAGAACCTCGACAAGGAGGTCAAGGGCATAGCCACGAAAGAGGCCAAGGGCCTGAAGGTCGATATCGACAAGCCCGAAAAGAACAGCGTCGAGCTGGCGACAACCCAATTCCCGACCCAGCATTTGGTCGAATTGATCGGCAAGGCCGAAAAAGGCGAGAATTTTTACGAAACCAACCTGTTCGACGGTTCCGAAGACGCCAACAAGGTGATGACCACCACCGTCGTTGTCGGCAAGAAAACCGATGCCGACAAGGCCGACCCGGAAGCTTCGGCACTGGCAAAGCTCGCCACCGACAAATACTGGCCGGTCGACATCGCCTATTTCGACGACACCAACAAGACCGGCGAAGAGGTTCCGGAATACCGTATCAGCTTCAAGCTGCATGAGAACGGCATCACCCGCGATCTCGTCATGGACTATGGCGACTTCTCGATGACCGGCAAGCTGGTCAACCTGTCGCTGTTCGACCAGACAAAACCTTGTCCCGCCAAATAGTGCCTGTCTAGGCAGCTGATTTGCCACGGCACGGCGTGGTCGTAACGAACGACTTGAACGTGCCGCAATCGTCCCTCAACCTCTTCCAGCGTCCAGGCGCGAGGGGGATCAGCTTGAGCAGGATCGATACGTTCGTCGCGCCGCGGCCCAACCCGGCACTGATCAGGGCCATGACATCCGTCAACCGGATCGTCATGCTGCGCGGCATTCCCGGGTTTCGGGATCTGTTGCCGTTCAATCGCCTGGCCGGTCTGCGCGGCGTCTCAAATGTCCGCCATATCGACTTTCCCGACGCCGATCTTGAGCGGCTGAAGGCCAGTTGCGGGGCAGGGAAGGCGACCTTCATCACGCCCAATCATCCCGAGTTCTTCACCGACTGGATGATCGACAAGGAAATCGTGTCGCAGGTCAGCCCGCTCACGGCCTCATGGGCGACCAATGGTGTCGTCAACGGCCTTGGCCGGCTGATGCAGAAGTTCTGGCTGGCCAACAATCTGATCGCCCAGATTCCCGGCAACAGCGGGGCAGCGAAGGAACACTCGATCGCCTGGGCCTTGAAAGGCCATGGCGTGCTGCTGCATCCCGAAGGCGGCGTCGGCTGGCATGCCAATGTCGTTGCGCCTTTGCTGCCGGGTGCCGTCGAGATGGGACTGGAGGCCCTCAAGCGCGGTCGGGCCACGGATCCCAATTTCAAGGTCTGGATCGCGCCCGTCGTCTGGAAGCTTGCCTTCACCGGCAACGTCGAAGCGGCACTGGCGAAGGAATGCGCCTATGTCGAGAAAAACCTCAAAATAGAACGCCAGGCGACCGACACGCTGCCGCAGCGCATTCACCATGTCTATTCGACACTGCTGGCCCGCGATGAAGCTGCCACCGGCATGCCGTTCGACCAAGGCGCTTCCTATGCCCAGCGTCAGAGGGTTTTGGTCACCGAGCTCAGCCGCCAGCTCGGCAAAAGCATCTCAGCCGACATTGATGTCACCGACATCACCGAGATTCTGCGGCGGGCGCGCCGCTGGCAGCGCGAAAACACTGGCGATGCCGAACGGCAAAGGCAGGTCCGCGCGCTCGTCGATAGGGTTCAGAGGCTGCAACGCGTCGGACCCTGGGCCTGCGCCAATCCGCGCATTAGCCAGGAGGAGATCGCCGAACATCTGAAGCGGATCCGCAACGACTATTGTCGGGGCGGGCTGCGCGACACGATGAACCGATTCGTTCCGCAGCCGGCCGGGCCGCGTTGCGCCCACATCCGGGTGCCGGAGGCACTGGGCTTGCATGAGCATACGGGCTCGATCGACGATGCGGTTGCCGATCTGCACCGTCGCATGCAGGATACAGTCACCAACATCGTCGCCGAGCTTGCAGCCAATGGCGGCTTCATTTTCTATCCGAATCCATTCTATCGTCACTGACATCAGCCGGGCCATGTGGCCGACTGTCGTGACGGATGGAAGGCAGACAGCAAGCTTTATGGCAGCCTATGTCGACGCAGCGATCTGGAACTGGGCCGGCCATCGCTGGTGCCATCTGTTGGTCGACGACACCGACGAGTTGCATCGCTTTGCCGCGCATCTTGGCGTCAAGCGCTCATCCTACCAAGGGCCGCCCAAGACATCGGCGCCGCATTATGACATAACCGGCTTCGAGCGTGACCGTGCGGTGCGGCTCGGCGCCATCGAATGCAGCCGCGAGGAGATCGTCGCGGTCTTCCGGCGGGTGCGGGTGCCGAACGGCAAGATAAAGCGCTGACGGCAGCGCGCGGATCGTCGCACGCCGTACACAGGTCCCACGGCGCTTGCGTTTATCGCGCATCCCCTCTATATGCGCGCTCATTCCACACACGGACTTTGGTGTCTGCCCGGGAGAAATCCGGCTGAAACCTCCGGTGGCGTTCGAGGACAAAGTCCAAAAATGCCTGTGTCCGTGGAGGCTAACCGGAAAGGAACTTTGAATGGCACTGCCTGATTTCAGCATGCGCCAGCTTTTGGAAGCTGGCATTCACTTCGGCCACCAGACCCATCGCTGGAACCCGAAAATGGCGCCCTACATCTATGGCGCCCGCAACAACATCCACATCATCGACCTCTCGCAGACGGTGCCTTTGCTGCACCAGGCGCTGAAGCAGGTTTCCGACACCGTCGCCAAGGGCGGCCGCGTGCTGTTCGTCGGCACCAAGCGCCAGGCGTCCGACATCGTCGCCGATGCGGCACAGCGTTCGGCTCAGTACTACGTCAACTCGCGTTGGCTCGGCGGCATGCTGACCAACTGGAAGACGATCTCGAATTCGATCCAGCGCCTGCGCAAGCTCGACGAGATGCTGGCCGGCGAGGCGCAAGGGTTGACCAAGAAGGAACGCCT
>NZ_RZPI01000389.1:0-5261 GCF_003998715.1 Mesorhizobium sp. M7A.F.Ca.CA.002.15.2.1 | reverse complement strand
CTGCTGGTCATCTGGATTGGGCTGCATGTCATTTCCAGCCTGCGGGTTGGACGTCGTGTCGGTCATGATTTCCTCCCACCGGCTGGCCGTCTGACGCGCATGCCGGAGCCCAGCCTAGAAGCTATCCGCATGATGCGGAAACACAATTCTTTGAGAAAACGCCGCGGCTTTTGGGCCGCGGCGTTCAGATATTTCGAAGTGGTCCGGATCAGTTACAGGCCGCGACGGTGCCGGCAGCGACACCCGCGCAGACTTCGTCCTTCTTGATCCAGCCAGCGTCGATGACGACGTTGAGATTGTCCTTGGTGATGGCAACCGGAGTCAGGAACAGCGACTTGACGGTGTTGCCGCCCGGCGTCGTGAAGTCCTTGGCGCCGGCGATGTCGCTCGTCTTCTTGCCGTCGGCCAGTTGCGAGGCGATCTCGGCGGCATTCTTGCCGAGCTCGCGCGCGTCCTTCCACACCGACACGGTTTGCGTGCCCAGGGCGATGCGGTTCAGCGCGGCGTGGTCGCCGTCCTGCCCCGAGACCGGCACGGTGCCGGCCAAGCCTTGAGCCGTCAGCGCCGCGACGACGCCACCGGCAGTGCCGTCATTGGCCGCGACCACCGCGTCGACCTTGTTGTCGTTGGCGGTCAGGAACTGTTCCATGTTCTTCTGGGCGTTGGCGGGCAGCCAGCCATCCGTGTAGGCTTCGCCGACATTCTTGATCTTGCCGCTGTCAATGGCTTCCTTGAGCACTTCCATCGAGCCCGAGAACAGGAAGTCGGCATTGGGATCGGCACCGGAGCCCTTGATGAAGACGTAGTTGCCTTCCGGCTTGACCTTGAACACTTCGCGGGCCTGCATGCGGCCGACTTCCTTGTTGTCGAAGGTCAGATAGAAAACATCCTTGTTCTCGATCAACCGGTCATAGCCGACGACCGGAATGCCTTCGTCCAGGGCTTTCTGCACGGCCGGGCCGATGGCCGAAGCATCCTGCGCCAGGATGATCAGGGAATTGGCGCCCTGCGAGATCAGGCTTTCGACGTCCGTAAGCTGCTTGCCGGGATTGGACTGCGCATCGGCGGAGATGTACTTGTCGCCGGCGGCCTCGATCGCCGTCTTCATGGCGGCCTCGTCGGTCTTCCAGCGTTCCTCCTGGAAGTTGGACCACGAAACGCCGACGACTTTGTCCTTCGCCTGCGCGACAGACGCGAGCGTCAGCGACATGGCGGCACCCGCCAGGATGGCGGCTGTGAATCTTTTCATATTATCCTCCCTGCGCCGCGTATGGCGCGACCAAACTGGCCCGAAGGCCGGCACAAAGGCCCTATTTTTTCGAGCCTCGAAAAAATACTGGGCCAACGCCCGAACGCTGTCAACATCGATTCTGATGGATTTTGATGTCGTTTCGAATTTTTTTCGGGCCTCGGAATAAATAAATGACACGGCGCGCGGCTTCTGCCAGTATTTGACCGCGTCACCGACAGCGTTCCAGGGCAGGAAGAACCGCGGCGACCGGGAGGATATGAAAGAGCATGTCGGTCGGAATCCGCCACGACGATTTGCGCCGCCGCAACCGCGCGATGGTGATCGCGGCGGTGCGCCGCGCCGGACAGCCGTCGCGCACCGAGATCGCCGCAACCACAAGCCTCAGCCATTCGACGATCTCGGCGATCTCATCCGACCTGATCGTCGAAGGTATCCTGACCGAAAGCAAGCCGAGCGAGGCCGGCTCGCTCAAACGCGGCCGTCCGCAGGTCGGCCTCAGCCTCAATCCGGAAGCGGCCGCGGTAATGACCGTGGTGCTGTCGCTGAACTTCCTCTCGGTCGCCGTCATCGACTATGCCGGCCAGGTAATATCCGAGGAACAGCGCCGGCTCGACACGCTGACGATGTCGCGCGACTCGCTGATCGGTGAGTGCACGGCAATCGTGCGGCGCCGCCTGGAAGATCCCGACCTGGACGTGCGCAGCATCGCCCGTATCGCGCTGGCCGTCCAGGGCATCACCGACACCCGTGCCCGCGCCATGCTGTGGTCGCCGATCACGCCGCACACCGACATCGCCTTCGCCGACATATTCGAAGACGAGTTCGGCATCCCAGCCATTATGGAGAACGATTGCAACATGATGGCGGTGGCGCTGCGCTGGCGCGACCCCGATCGTTACCGCGACGATTTCATCGCTATCCTTTTGTCGCACGGCATCGGCATGGGGCTGGTGCTGAAGGGCGAATTGTTCACCGGCACCCATTCCTCGGGCGGCGAATTCGGCCACATGATTCATCGGCCGAACGGGGCGCTGTGTCGCTGCGGACGGCGCGGCTGCGTCGAAGCCTATGCCGGCAATTATGCCATCTGGCGCAACGCGCGGCAGATGGGCGAGGATGCAGAACCCGTCGCCGATGTCAGCGATGCCGACATGCGCGCCCTGGCTGCCGCCGCCCGCGAAAGGGACGGACCCGAACGGGAAGCCTATCGCAAGGCCGGCGAAGCGCTCGGCTACGGCCTCGGCAGCCTGTTCGCGCTGATCGATCCGGCGCCGGTCGCCATGGTCGGCGTCAGCGCCGCCGCCTTCGACCTGATCGAGCCGGCATTGCGGCAAGCGATTGCCCAGACCGCCGGCGGCCAGCATTCCAAGTCGATTTCCTTCGACACCGAGCCGAACGAACTGCCGCTGATCCGCGAAGGCTGCGCCATGCGGGCGCTAATCTTCGTCGATCAGGAGATTTTTGCGCCGGGCGTGCAGGCGAGATCCGGTCTCGGCGGCAAGAACGTGGCGTGAGTTCAAACGAGGGAGTTCAGTCCTCGCGAATGGCGTAACCCGCCCCACGGATGGTGCGGATGACATCGGGCATACGGCCGTTGTTGACCGCCTTGCGCAGCCGGCCGACATGCACATCGACCGTGCGTTCGTCGATGTAGATCGTCTCGCCCCAGACATTGTCGAGCAGTTGGCTGCGCGAGAACACGCGGCCTGGATGGCGCATCATGAATTCAAGCAGGCGGAATTCCGTCGGCCCGAGCCGGATTTCGCTCTTCTTGCGATAGACACGGTGCGATTCGCGATCGAGCACGATATCGCCGACCTTGAGCACGCTGGACAGCACTTCCGGCTTGGCCCGGCGCAGCAGCGCCTTGACCCTGGCCATGAACTCCGGCGTCGAGAAAGGCTTGACCAGATAGTCGTCGGCACCGGTCGAGAGGCCGCGCACGCGGTCGCTTTCCTCGCCTCGCGCGGTCAGCATGATGATCGGCAGCCGCTCGGTCTCGGGACGCATCCTTAGCCGGCGGCAGAGTTCGATACCGGAAACCGCAGGCACCATCCAGTCGAGCACCAGAAGGTCTGGAACGTTCTCCTGCAGCCGGATTTCGGCCTCGTCGCCGCGCGTCACCACCTCGACCTGGTAACCTTCGGATTCGAGATTGTAGCGGAGCAGCACGCCTAGCGGCTCCTCATCCTCCACCACCATGATGCGTGGCGCGATCATCGGCTGGTCACCCCTGTCATGCCGCTGGCGCGGACATTGCCGTCTCGTCCTGCTTCGGACGGTTGGCTGGCAACTGCGTGCCGGTCAAAACATAATAGGCATTTTCGGCGATGTTGGTCACGTGGTCGCCGATCCGCTCGAGGTTCTTGGCGCAAAACAACAGGTGCGTGCACGCCGTGATGTTGCGCGGATCTTCCATCATGTAGGTCAGAAGTTCGCGGAACACCGATGTGTATTTGACGTCGATGCGTTCATCATTGTTTCTGAGCGTGGCAAGCGCTGCCGCGTCAGCGGCGGCATACTCGTCGACGACCCCCTGCACCTGGATCAGCACCAGCTGCGCCATTGCGTCGATCGAATGCGAAAGGTCGTGCGGCGTGACGCTCAGCCCGACAGTGCCGACGCGCTTGGCGATGTTCTTGGCAAGGTCGCCGATGCGCTCGAGGTCGCCGGCCATGCGGATCGAACCGACCACCGCACGCAGATCGTTGGCCATTGGCTGGCGCTTGGCGATCAGCGTGATGGCACGATCGTCCAGCTCGCGCTGGCGTGCATCCATGATGGCGTCGTCGGAAACCACCCGCTGCGCCAGCGCATTGTCCGAATTGAGCAAAGCCCTGGTCGAGCCACCGACCATCGAGCGGGCGAGATCGCCCATGTCGCGGATCAGCTGGCTGATCTGCTCCAGATCCTCATCGAAAGATGCAACGGTATGTTCACCCATGATCTTCGTCCCTCATATGCCAGAGATCAGCCGAACCGGCCGGTGATGTAGTCCTGGGTGCGTTTGTCGTCGGGGGTGGTGAACATCTTGTCGGTGGCGCCCTCCTCGACCAGATAGCCAAGATGGAACATCGCGGTGCGCTGCGACACGCGCGCTGCCTGCTGCATCGAATGGGTGACGATGACGATCGTATAGTTCTGACGCAGTTCGTCGATCAGTTCCTCGACGCGAGCGGTGGCGATCGGGTCGAGCGCCGAACACGGTTCGTCCATCAGGATCACCTCGGGCGACACGGCGATGGCGCGTGCAATGCACAGGCGCTGCTGCTGGCCACCGGAAAGACCCGTGCCAGGTTCCTGCAAACGGTCCTTGACCTCGTTCCAGATCGCCGCCTTCTTCAGGCTGGACTCGACGATCTGATCCATGTCGGCCTTGCGCTTGGCCAATCCGTGGATGCGCGGACCATAGGCGACGTTCTCGTAGATCGACTTTGGGAACGGATTGGGTTTCTGGAACACCATGCCGACGCGCGCCCTGAGTTCGACGACATCGATGTTCTTGTCGTAGATGTCCTCTTCGTCGAGCGTGATCTTGCCGGTTACCCGTGCTGAATCGATGGTGTCGTTCATGCGGTTGAGGCAGCGCAGGAAGGTGGACTTGCCGCAGCCGGAGGGGCCGATCAGCGCCGTCACCTGGTTCAGGCGGACGTCGAGATCGACGTCGAACAGCGCCTGCTTCTCGCCGTAGAACACGCCGACCTTGTCGCCGCGCATTTTTATCACTTCGTTCGACTTCATCTTGTCGCCCACTGCGTTTTCAAGGGACTGTTCGGTCATGATGTTCATACCAAAATGCCTTTTTTCTACCAGCGCCGCTCGAACCGACGCCGAAGCACGATCGCGGTGATGTTCATGGCCATGAGGAAGACGAGCAGGATGATGATGGCGCCGGACATACGCTCGACGAAGGCGCGTTCGGCCTCGTTCGCCCACATATAGATCTGCACCGGCAGCGCGGTGGCCGGATCGAAAGGCGTCGTCGGTGGATCGGCGACGCCTTTCGATC
>NZ_RZPI01000388.1:0-5296 GCF_003998715.1 Mesorhizobium sp. M7A.F.Ca.CA.002.15.2.1 | reverse complement strand
CTCGAAGAAGGCGCGAGCTTCGCCGCGGGTCAAAACCGGCGACCGATTCGCCGGCGAAACGGTCCGGGCCTCGGCGTAGACATCCGCAAAGGCGTCGAAGTCGACGCCGAGCGCGCCGCTGCGATAGGGTTTGGTCAGGACATGGAAGGCCGAGCGCCGAAAGGCGGCGAAGGCGGCCGAATGGTCGTCATCGCCCCAGCCGGGCAGATCGCCGAAGGCTTTCTCGACAAAAAGAGGCGATAGCGACACCGGAGCCTCGCCGCGTATTCCCTAGTCTTCTTCCTCGGTGGCGACGAGCTTCCAGTTCGGATCGCGCGAGCGCGTGTCACGGGCGAAGGTCCAGACATCCTTGACCTCGGCCACGGTTTCCGGGTCGCCGTCGATGACGGCACCGGCCTTGTCGCGGGTCGCCGAAATCAGCTCGCTGATGATGCGCAGCGTGACATGCGCCTCGCCGCCCTTCATCTCGGCCGAGACGATATCGGCCTTGTCGATGCCGACGAAGGAGGACTGGATCTTTTCCGCCTTGGCCTCGCGCTCGCCGATGGCGGCGACAAAACCGTCATAGACCTCGCGCGACAACAGGTTCTTCAGCGTTTTGCGATCGCCGTCGGCATAGGCCATGACGATCATCTCGTAAGCCATCTTGGCGCCGTCGACGAAACCCTTCGGCTCGAAGGACGGATCATTGTCCTTGATCGTGCGCAGGCCCTTGTTGAGGTCGGTATCGGGCTTGGCGAAAGCGTCGATCGCGGCATAGGCGTCGGGAGCCGGCTCGCCTGGCGGACGCTTGCGCGGCAGCGAGACGACGTTTTCGGATTTCTGGGCGGCATCCTTGTCGCTGGTGCGAGCCGCCGAATAGGGATCGAAGGGCGGCCGTTCGCTGCCGGTGCGGCGGCCCAGCACATTGCGCAGCTGGAAAAAGATGACCACCGCCGCAATCAGGAAGAAAATCGTGCCGAAGTCGAAGAATCCCATATCTTCCGCCAATCAATCCCTGCCCTGTGGCCGGACCGTCAGGCCCAACGGCCGCGGTCGCATAGCGTTCAACATTCAAAGCATATAGAGCGCAAGGCGCAATCATTCAAATCAAAGGCAGGCATACCTATCTAACAGCCTCAGTGCCAGCGGCGATTGCCAGCTGGCGGCCAAAACAATCAAAACGGTCATGACGATCGAAAAAGGTTGGCAAGACTTGCGCATTTCGCTGCTTCCCTTCTTTCTCCTTGCACTGCCGCTGCTGGAAATTGCCGGTTTCGTCATCGTCGGCCGCGAGGTCGGCGCGCTGGCGACGGTAGGCCTCGTGCTGGCCTCGAGCATCGCCGGCGTGCTTTTGCTCCGATACCAGGGTTTTGGTGTCATGGCCCGCATCCGCAACGAGATGGCCGCCGGCCAGAACCCCAGCCGCCACCTTGCGCACGGCGCCATGATCGTGGTTGCGGCGATCCTCCTGATCATCCCCGGCTTCATCACCGACATTATCGGCCTGCTGCTGTTTCTGCCGCCGTTGCGCGACTTTGCCTGGAGCCGGTTCAAGGGCCGCATTGTCGTCGCCACCGATTTCTCGACCGGCGGTTTTCGTGGCCGCCAGCGCGACAGGGTCATCGACCTCGAAGACGGCGACTATTCGCGCGAGGACGATCTGAAGCGCGGCCCGGATCACAACTCGCCGTGGCGTCGCCTGAAGGACGATTAGCGCGCCGTCCCATCTCCATGCCGCAGCCGGGAAGCAAGGCGGCAAACCTTGTCTTGTCATCCCCGCCATGGTAGCGAACGCCCGATTTCAATTCGGTCAGCGACGCTGCCCAGGCAAGAGGACAAGGCTTATGGCCAGCAAAGATGACGCGCCGGTCGGCGCAGCCAACGGAAACGGCAATGCGGCGCAGCCGTCGCTCAACGTTCTGGCGCAATATGTGAAGGACCTGTCCTTCGAAAGCCCCGGCGCGCCGAATTCGCTGCGCGGCCGCGACAAGGCGCCGGGCATCGCCATCAATGTCAACGTCAACGCCAACCCGCTCTCCGACAAGCAGTTCGACGTCAATCTGACGCTCAACGCCAAGGCGTCCTTCGACCAGGAAGTGCTGTTCAATGTCGAGCTGGTCTATGGCGGCGTGTTCGCCATCGCAGGCTTTCCGCAGGAACACATGCTGCCGATCCTGTTCATCGAATGCCCGCGTCTTTTGTTCCCGTTCGCCCGCCAGATCATCGCCGAGGCAACCCGCAATGGCGGCTTCCCGCCGCTGATGCTCGACCCGATCGACTTCGCGCAGATGTTCCAGCAGAAGCTGGCGGAGGACCAGGCGTCGTCGAAGGTCCAGGTGAGCTGAGGGCTGCCTGCCACGGATTGTGAAAAGCCCGGCCTTGCGCCGGGTTTTTTGTTTTGGGCGGGACGATTGAGGCGCCGGCAGGGCAGAGGGGGGCGCCAAGGATCGCCAACGGGACGATTTTAGTTCCCGTGAACCTTCAGCCACAGCGCCTTTTCACCCAATGTCCCGACCATGCCGGCG
Organism: Mesorhizobium sp. M7A.F.Ca.CA.002.15.2.1; assembly: GCF_003998715.1. NCBI lineage: Bacteria > Pseudomonadati > Pseudomonadota > Alphaproteobacteria > Hyphomicrobiales > Phyllobacteriaceae > Mesorhizobium > Mesorhizobium sp. M7A.F.Ca.CA.002.15.2.1. Next base: position 2,789 of record NZ_RZPI01000388.1, on the reverse strand, counting down.
TGCGCGGCACGTTCGGCTTCTGTCACGCGCGGCGGCAGTGGCGCCGGGCGCGGGGCGACGACGATTTCGATCTGGCGGACATTCTCGCCCTGGGCCGGCGCGGTGGCGCTGTCGAGGATGAGGGCCGCCTGCTTGCCGCCGATCAGCTCGATATAGACCTCGGCCAGCAATTCGGAATCGAGCAGGGCGCCGTGCTTGGTGCGCTTGGTGTTGTCGATGCCGTAGCGCCGGCAGAGCGCATCGAGCGAATTAGGACCCATCGGGTGCTTGCGGCGCGCCAGCGCCAGCGTGTCGACGACGACGCCGTTGTCGATGACAGGGTGACCCAGCCGGCCGAATTCGACGTTGAGGAAGCCGACATCGAAAGTGGCGTTGTGGGCGACCAGCTTGGCGCCGTCGGTAAAGTCCAGCCACTCCTGCACAATCTCGGCAAAGGTCGGCTTGCCCGCGAGGTCCGCCGCGCTGATGCCGTGCACCGCCTGTGCCTCGACATGGATCGCTCGGCCTTGCGGGTTGATGTAGTGGTGGAAGGTCCTGCCGGTCGGGAAACGGTTGACCAGTTCGACGCCGCCCAGCTCGATCACGCGGTCGTCGCGCGAATCGAGGCCGGTGGTTTCCGTGTCGAAGATGATCTCACGCATCGAATCAGTCGCTCCAAAGGAGCAGAATCGTGAGAGCGGAACAAAATGGCAATGAGAAACTATGATGGCCAGGGCAATCGCACAGGTTTGCGCCGCCCCTCATCGCCCTGCACCTTTCCTCTCCCCCGTCGATCGGGGGAGAGGTGTCGAGCGAAGCCGGCAGGCAGATAAGCGGCTCTCACATCGACAGCTGGCGGTCGAGCGGTGGGCTCAACCACCTGGCTTGCCAACCCCTATCAGCTGGCTGATGATTGCAGCGACCTCCGCCCGCGCGGCGTCCATCCCCTGGCCGGTGTCGACGATGAAATCGGCCTGACGGCGTTTTTCCGCGTCCGGCACCTGCTTGGCCAGGATCGACGCCAGCTTTTCCTCCGTCATGCCCGGCCGCGCCAGCACGCGTTCGCGCTGGGTCTCGGCCGGGGCGGTGACGACGACGACCTTGTCGACGCGGTTGCGGCCGCCGGTTTCGAAGAGCAGGGGGATGTCGAGGACGGCGATCGGCGCGCCTGATCCACGATGCCTGGCCAGAAAGGCATCGGCATCGGCGCGCACCAGCGGGTGGATGATGGTTTCCAGCCGCTTCAGCGCCGCGGCATCGCCGAGCACGCGCGCGCCAAGTTTGGCACGATCGACCATGCCGGCGGATGTGGTGCCGGGAAAGGCGGCCTCGACCAGGGGTGCTGCCTTGCCGGCATAGAGGCGATGCACCGTCTCGTCGGAATCGTGGACCGGCACGCCGGCGTCAGTGAACATCCTGGCTGTGGTCGACTTGCCCATGCCGATCGAGCCGGTGAGGCCGAGCACGATCATGGCTTCGGCACCAGATCGGCGACGATCAGGGCCCGAAGTTCGGCCGTCACCCGCGGCCTGATGCCGAACCAGCGCTCGAAGCCAGGCACGGCCTGATGCAGAAGCATGCCGAGACCGTCGACCGTCTTCAGATTTCGCGCTCGGGCGGCCGCAAGCAGCGGCGTCTCCAGTGGCACATAGACGATGTCGGTGACGATGGCATGGTCGGGCAGCCGGGCGGGATCCGCCGACAGGCCTTCATTGCCATGCATGCCGAGCGCGGTGGTGTTGACCAGCAGGCCGGCATCGCCGAGCAGTTCGTTGGTCGCCGCCATGCCATGCGCCGAGACACCGGTGCCGAAACGATCGCGCAATTCCTGCGCTCGGGCCAGAGTGCGGTTGACGATGCGAATGTCGGCAACGCTGCGCTCCTTCAGCGCATGGATGACGGCGCGCGACGCGCCGCCGGCGCCGAGCACCACCGCCGGACCCTTGCTTGCCCAGCCCGGTGCATGATCGTCGAGGTTGGCGGCAAAGCCGTGACCGTCAGTGTTGCCGCCCCACAGGATGCCGTCCTCGAACCACAGCGTGTTGACGGCGCCGATTTCTTGCGCCGCCTGGTCGCGGCGTTCGGCCAATGCGAAGGCCGCTTCCTTGTGCGGGATGGTGATGTTGCCACCGCGGTAATTGTTTGCCTGCAATGTTTCCACGAACACGGCAAAGTCTTGCGGCGCGACATCGATGGCCTGGTAGCTTCCGTCGATGCCATGTTTGGCCAGCCAGTGACCATGGATCTTCGGCGAGCGCGAATGCTTGACCGGATGGCCCGACACGAAGGCTTTTTTCGACGCCTCAGCCATCGATCGCCCCCAGGTCTCGCAGTTCGGCCAGCAGCGGCAACAGCGGCAGGCCGACAATGGTGAAATGATCGCCCTCGATTTTCTCGAACAATTGAATGCCTTCGCCTTCGATCTGATAGGCGCCGACGCTTCCCAGCGCCTTGGCACCGACACGGGCGAGATGGCGCCCGATAAAGGCGGGATCGAGCTTGCGCATGGTCATCGAGGCGATGCCGACATGCCGCCACAGAACCTTGCCGTCGCGAACCAGCACGGCGGCGCTGTTCAACTGATGGGTCTTGCCCGACAGCGCCAGCAAATGACGGCGGGCACCCTCCATGTCAGCCGACTTGTGGAACACCTCGTCGCCGAGCGACAGCGTCTGGTCGCAGCCCAGCACCAGGGCGCCCGGCCTGCGCTCGCTGACTTCGGTCGCCTTAGCCTCGGCCAGCACCAGGGCGACGTCCTCGGGCGAGACGCCGCTATCCTGCAAAGGCGACTCGAGCGCGCGCTCGTCGAC
>NZ_RZPI01000387.1:0-5304 GCF_003998715.1 Mesorhizobium sp. M7A.F.Ca.CA.002.15.2.1 | reverse complement strand
GCGGCTATCTTGTCACCTGCGTATCGGATGCCTGCGCCACCATCACCCAGGAACGCCACGACATCGCGCTCAAGGCCTTCGGCGGCTACTGCTGGGTGGCTGACACCGACACGGTCGTCGACCGCTTCAACGCTTTGGGAAAACCGGCATGACGTCGACTGTCGAGCCTCTGGTTGCCGTCGTCACCACGGATCTCTCCGCCGTCACGCGGGGCCGTTTCGTTGCCGAAAGCAAGTTGCAGAAGACCGCCACGACCGGCGTCGGTTGGCTGCAGGCCAATCTGTCGCTGACACCGTTCAACTCGATCGTCGATCCCAACCCCTGGGGCTCGTCGGGCGACCTGCGGCTGATCCCCGATCTCGAAGCGCGCTTTCGCACGACACGCACCGGATCGGCAACGCCATTCGATATGGTCGCCGGCGACATCGTCGAGCTCGACGGCAGCCCATGGCTCGGCTGCACCCGCACGATGCTCAAAGACGCGCTGGCCGATTTGAAAGCCGCAACCGGCCTGTCGGTCATCGCCGCTTTCGAGCACGAATTCAACGTTGCCGACGGCGGCTTCGCACAGGCGCATTCAATGTCTTTCGCCGCACTGCGCCGCGCCGACCCTTTCGCGCCCAATCTGATGGCGGCGCTCGAGGAAGCCGGCGTCGCGCCCGAGGTGGTCATCGCCGAATTCGGCGACGAGCAGTTCGAGGTGACGCACGAGCCGGCGGACGCGCTGACGGCGGCCGACCGCGCCGTCGCCATCCGCGAAATCACGCGCGAGTTGGCGCGCAATGCCGGCTGGCGTGCGAGCTTCGCCCCCAAGACAGCGCCAACCGCCGTCGGCAACGGCGTCCACATCCATTTCAGCTTCGTCGACGAGGCCGGCAAGCCGATGACTTACGATCCGGCACTGGCGGGCGGCCTTTCCGCCAAAGCGGGCGCCTTCTGTGCCGGCGTGCTGCGCCATCTGCCTGGGATGACCGCCATGACGGCGTCGAGCGTGTCGTCCTTCTACCGGCTGAAGCCGCACAGCTGGAGTTCTTCCTACACCTGGCTTGCCGACCGCGACCGCGAGGCGTCGCTGCGCATCTGCCCGACGGTGACGATCGGCGGACGGGATCCGGCGCGGCAATACAACATCGAATACCGGGCCGCCGACGCCACCGGCAATCCCTATCTGTCGCTGGCGGCGATCATCCGCGCCGGGCTGGAGGGGCTGGAGGCGGGCCTGCCGTCGCCACCTTTGGTCACCGGCGACCCGACACTGATGAGCGAGGCGGAGCGGGCAAGTCTTGGTCTGGTGCGCCTGCCCGAAACCCTGCCCGCGGCACTGGACGCGCTGCTGGCCGACGGCACCGTGACGGGATGGTTCGCGCCCGTCTTCATCGAAACCTTCGTCGGCCTCAAGCGACATGAAGCCGAGCGTCTTGCCGGTCTCGATCCGGCCTCCATCTGCGATCTCTACCGGACGCTCTATTGATGACCGCAGTGACAAAAAAAGATTGGCCCGAGGCCGTCGAGGCCCTCAACGAGCACGGCCGTTCCGATATCGTGCTGTTGTGCGAGCATGCGTCCAACCACATGCCGGTCGAGTATCGACAGCTTGGCCTCGATGCCCACCATCTGCAGCGCCACATCGCCTGGGATATCGGCGCCGCCGAAGTGACCCGCCTGCTGTCGTCGAAGCTCGATGCTCCGGCCTTCCTCAGCGGCTATTCGCGGCTGCTGATCGACCTCAACCGGCCACTGGGCACGCCAGGCAGCATTCCGGTACTGTCGGAAGACACCGACATTCCCGGGAATGTCGGCATCGATGCGGCGGAGCGGACCCGGCGCGCCGAGATCATCTTTTCGCCGTTCCATGACCGGGTGACCGCTTATCTCGACCGCCGGGCACAAGCAGGCCGGCAGACGCGGATCGTGACGATCCATTCTTTCACGCCGGTCTTCCTCGGCGTCAGCAGGCCCTGGCATGCCGGCGTGCTGCATGACCAAGCAAGAGGTCTCGCCGAAGCGATCCTTTCGGGCCTGCGCACCGATGCGGCGCTCAATGTTGCGGCCAATGTACCCTATGTGATCAGCCGCGACGCCGACTACGCCGTGCCCATCCATGGCGACGATCGCGGCATCGCCGCCGTCCTCGTCGAGATCCGGCAGGATCTTTTGTCGACACGGTCCGGCATCGAGGAATGGGCGGACCGGCTGGCGGCGGCACTGCCGGCACTCGAGACAGAAACCGTGCCGTGAGCAATCCAAGCCTGCGCGAGCGCGACGCCGCGACCATCGCCCAGATCGGCAAGTTGCGTTTCTCGCCGCTCGGCGTCATCGGCAGCCGGGGCAACCGGCTGATCGGCGGCTGCTGGCAATCACGCCCCGCGGCCACGGCTGCGGCAGAAATTACCCAAGCAGCCCCGCCTGATCGTTGCGCGGCATTTATTCCGCGATACGCACGATCAGCTTGCCGAAATTCTTGCCATCGAGAAGGCCGAGAAAGGCCTGTGGTGCATTTTCGATGCCATCGACGATATCTTCCCTGTAGCGGACGCGGCCGGACGATATCCATTCGGCCATCTCACGATAGAAGGCCGGGCGCTGGTCGACAAATTCACGCTGGATAAACCCCCTGATCGTCAGGCTGCGGTGCAGCACTTGCTGCATCAATACCGGCAAGCGGTCGACGCCGGCATCCGCGATGACGTTGTACTGCGCGATCAGCCCGCAGACCGGCACACGCGCAAATTCGTTCAGCAGCGGAAACACCGCGTCCCAGACAGGACCACCGACATTCTCGAAATAGATGTCGATGCCACCGGGGCAGGCTGCCTTCAACTGCTCGGCAAAATCATCGGCACGGTGATCGACGACCGCATCGAAGCCGAGTTCGTCTCGCACGAAGGCGCACTTGTCGGCACCGCCGGCAATGCCGACGGCACGCGCGCCCTTGATGCGCGCGATCTGGCCAACGGCCGACCCGACCGCGCCGCTGGCGGCCGCCACGACGACCGTCTCGCCAGGCTTCGGCTGCCCGATGGTGAGCAGACCGGCATAGGCCGTGAAGCCCGGCATGCCGAGCACGCCAAGCGCCGTCGTGATGGGTGCCGCAGCGGGATCCAGCTTGCGCAGCCCCACACCGTCGGACAAGGCAAAACTCTGCCAGCCGGAATGGGACAACACGATATCCCCTTCGGTAAATTCCGGGTGGCGAGAGATCACGACGCGCGCAACAGTACCGCCTTCCATCACGCCGTCGACATCGACGGGCCTGGCATAGGATTTCGTAGCGTTCATGCGCCCGCGCATATAGGGATCGAGCGACAGATAGAGGATCTGCAGCAGCAGTTCGCCCTCTCCCGGCTGGACGACATCAACCGTCTCGATGCGGAAATCATCCGGCTTTGGCCGGCCTTGTGGCCGCGCCGCGAGCACGATGCGGGTGTTGGACTGGATCGACATCGAAAATCTCCCTGCGAAGAAGGCTCTACTCGAAAAACCGGTTGGGCGGACGCTTCAGGCCGAGATTCTCGCGCAGTGTCGACCCTTCATATTGCCGCCTGAAGATCCCTCGCCTTTGCAATTCCGGCACCACCTTCTCGGCAAAATCATCGAGCCCGGCGGGCAGGTATGGAAACATGATGTTGAACCCGTCGGAACCCTCGCCGATCAGCCATTCCTCCATCTCGTCGGCGATTGTTTCAGGCGTGCCGACAAAAGCAAGGCCGGAATAGCCGCCCAGCCTTTGCGCAAGCTGCCTGACGGTCAGGTTCTCCTCGCGTGCCAGTTCGATGACGCGCTCGCGGCCACTCTTCGAGGCATTGGTCTCGGGGATTTCGGGCAAGGGCGCGTCGGGATCAAAACCGGACGCGTCATGTCCGATGGCGATCGACAGCGAGGCGATGCCGCTCTCGTAGTAGACGAGACTGTCGAGCTTCGCCCGCTTGGCCTGCGCGTCCTCGACGCTGTCACCGACAACGACAAAGGCGCCGGGCAGGATCTTGATGTCGTCACGCGACCGGCCAAGCCTTTCCGCACGGCCTTTGACGTCGGCGAAGAAGCGCTGCCCCGCCGCGAGATCGGCATGGGCGGCGAAAATGACCTCCGCTGTCTCCGCCGCCAGTTGGCGTCCTGCCTCCGAGGCGCCGGCCTGCACGATGACCGGCCAGCCCTGGATTGGCCGCGCGATGTTGAGTGGGCCGCGCACCGAGAGATGCTCACCCTTATGGTCGAGCACATGCAGCCTGGCCGGGTCGAAATAGAACCCGCTTTCGGCGTCGCGGATGAAGGCATCGTCGGCAAAGCTGTCCCACAGGCCGGTGACGACATCGTAGAATTCCCGGGCCCGCCGGTAGCGCTCGTCATGCTCGACATGCTCGTCGAGGCCGAAATTGAGCGCCGCATCCGGATTGGACGTGGTGACGATGTTCCAGCCGGCGCGTCCGCCGCTGATATGGTCGAGCGAGGCGAAGCGGCGGGCAACATGATAGGGCGCGTCGAACGTCGTCGATGCGGTGGCGACCAGCCCGATATGGTCGGTGACGGCGGCGAGCGCCGACAAAAGCGTGAACGGCTCGAACGAGGTGACCGTGTGGCTGCGCCGCAGCGCCTCGATCGGCATGTTGAGAACGGCCAGATGGTCGGCCATGAAGAAGGCGTCGAACTTCGCCGCCTCCAAGGTCTGGGCGAAGCGCTTCAGATGCGCGAAATTGAAATTGGCGTCGGCATAGGCGCCCGGATAGCGCCAGGCGCCGGTATGCAGGCTGACGGGGCGCATGAAGGCGCCGAGGTGCAATTGTTTTTGTGTCATGAAAGTCGTTTCGACCGATCGATACAGTCGAGCACTAGCGCTCGAATCCTAAACTCAGGATCGGACGGTCCGCGCAACTCGGGAAGATATCCTGTTCCTCCACACCGGCCTTTTGCAGCATAGGTTTTGCGCTGTCCGGGACCAGGACAAAAAATGGCCGGGCTCGAATGCGGCCCGGCCAAAAGAAGGTTTGAACCTTCAGAGGGGAACACCGTCCAGCGGAATGGGAGGAAACCGCTAAACGATTTTACCTTTTTGCGCCTATCTCGAAGCCTTGGCGACGAATGGCATTCCAAAAAACATATGAAACGGCAAAAATTCGTGCAGAGCTGAGTTCACGAACCCGCCGCTCCGGCCTGGAGAAGATCGGCATAGTGGCGGCGTGCCACGTCGGGATGTGAACGCAGTCGGCTTTTGAGCACATTGGTGCCGACATCGCGGAACAACGGATTGTCCGGATCGCTTGCCGGCCCGCGCGCTTCGGCCGCCAATTCCTCGGGCAGGGTCAGAAG
>NZ_RZPI01000386.1:0-5356 GCF_003998715.1 Mesorhizobium sp. M7A.F.Ca.CA.002.15.2.1 | reverse complement strand
CCTCTAATACATCCTTGTCCACGAGGCGGATGCCCAGATTTGTCAGCCTGATCATGGGAGGGATCGCATAGATTACGACGGCTATCACACCAGGAACCTTGCCGATTCCCAGCAGCATCACCACCGGGATCAGATAAACGAAGCTTGGCATGGTTTGCATGACATCGAGTACCGGATTGATGACCCTCTGGATGCGCTCCGATCTCGACATCGCAATTCCAACCGGCGCACCGAGCACGATGGCTATGATCGTCGAGACAAGGATCATGGACACCGTCTTCATCGTATCGTCCCACATGCTCAGGAACCCGATTGCAACGAGGGTGACGACGGTTCCAGCCACGGTTGTCAAGTTTCGGGATGCAAGCCATGCCAGCCCAGCCGCCAGCGAAATGATCAGCGGCCAGGGCGTGTCGGTTAGAAAGTGCTCGCACTTGATCAGAAGGTACTGCAACGGCGCGAAAACGCCCTCAATTGAATCGCCGTATGTTCGGGTGAAGGTTCGAAAAGCGTCATCCAGCCCCTTTTTGACAAGCCGCAAGGCCTCGTCATTGAGATGGGGAAAATTTGTCAGCCAATCCATGAGGAATTCTCGGTCGGTCAGCCCAGTGAGGGCAATGGCGGTCGCAATGATGGCCGCTCTAAAGGCCACCACCGCGACACGTTGATTAAAGTGCCGCTTTGATTTTTCCGGCGACGCCGACCGGGACCCACTTGGCCCAGATATCCTCGCGTGTCTTGAGGAAATACCTTGCCGCATCGTCACCAGTGGCCTGGTTGTCGGTCATCCAGGTCAAGAGACCGTTCACCGTATCGTTGGACCACGACCGGGTTTGCAGGTACTCCATCACTGCGGGATCAGTACGATCCGAAAAGCCTTTCGTGACGATCGTCTTTACTCGATCTTGCGGCCAAACGTTTGGCTTTGGATCGGCACAATCCGCCACTGTATTGCAACGCTTCCATTCAGCCTGATTGTAAGGAACCCCGAAGTCGAGCTTCACCATTTCATACTTTCCCAGAATCGACGTCGGAGCCCAATAGAATCCGAGCCAGCCTTGGTGGCGCTCATATGACTTTGCTATCGATCCATCCAAGCCGGCTGCCGATCCGGTGTCGATCAAGGTGAAGCCGGCTTTTTCAGCGCCGTAGGCTTTGAAGAGCTGCGTTGTAACAACCGTCGCGCCCCAGCCCTGAGGCCCATTGAAGACCGCCCCTTTCGATGAATCTTCAGGTGCTGGAAAGAGCTCCGGATGTTTGAGCGCATCCGCAATGGTTTTGATATCCGGATGTGCTTCGGACACATACTTTGGAATCCACCACCCGTTGACGCCACCATCTTTGAGGGCCGCGCCAGTTTCAACAAGCTTGCCTAGCTTGATGCCGGTAGCGACAACATCTGGCAGCAGATCGACCCAGATCTCGGGAGCAACATCGGGCTTTCCCTTTTCGATCATGGAGGTGACCGTCGGCACGGTGTCCCCTTCGAGAATTTCCGCATCACATCCGAACCCAGCTTTAAGAATGAACTTGTCCAGGCTTGCCAGCACTTCAGCGCTCTGCCAATTCATGCTGGAGATTGTCAGCTCACCGCAGCTTGATGCAGCATTCGCAGGGAGTGACTCCAGTACAAGAATTGTCAGGCATGCCGCCGCCAGTGGGAGATTTTTCACGTCGTTTCCCCTTTCATTTGCCTATGTGTTACTGAGTAGCGCGCTTGATCGGAGCCGGTCTGTCCGGCGACCGTGATGACGGAACAGACACGCAACGCATCAAAGAGCGCAGCATGGATGTTCCTCGAAGAGACCGCGTCACCAATCCGGAACAACACGAAATCACCGGCCGGGTTCACCGTTCGGTACTCGGCTTTGCCGTCCAATAGAGATGCTACTTCTATTTGGCCGTTGTTGACTGAATGACTTTGAAGATCGAAGTACAATTCAGCGTTTTCTTCCGTCCCGACTTCATAGAAGACATGATCGGCCTGGAATTTTTCTTCCAGGTCGGTGAGGACGTTTCGCACGGTGACGGTCAAACGGTTGCCGTCAGGGCTCAAGGCAACGATCTCACGGTCGGTGAGGAAGTTCACCCCGCGCTGATACAGGTTGCGCATGCCGACGCCGTAGTTCGTCGGCCCGAGATTATGAAGAGGTGTGCGATCCGGCGTTAAGAGAGTGACGCAAGCACCGGATTGGGTTGCTACCTCCGCCGCCACCAGCGAGTGATGGTCGCCTCGATCGTCGAAAATGATGACCTCTCCAACAGGAGGCTGTCCGGTGAACACGTCCCAAATCGGCCGGGCAAGATGCGCGCCGCCAATGTTCAGCGAGCGCGGCAGTGCGCCTGTCGCGATCACCACCAACACAGGTTTCTCACGCAGGATGTCCTCGGCTTCCGCCAGCATGTTGTAGCGAACATCAACGCCGAGATGCTCGAGTTCATTGACCAGCCAATCGATGATCCCGCGCATCTGGCGCCTGGTGGAACCTCCGGCCGCCATGTTAATCTGTCCACCCAGCTGGTTGGACGCTTCGAACAGGGTCACCCTGTAACCCCGCTCGGCGAGAACACGGGACGCCTCCAGTCCTCCTGGGCCTCCACCAACAACGACAGCGCGCAAACCCGCTATTTCATGGCGGCGAAAGCGATGCGGGAAGAAACGCTCGCGACCGGTCGCGGCATTCTGGCCGCATAAAGCGTCTTTGCCTTGATTAACCCGGTCTGCGCAGTAGTTCATTCCGACGCAGGTGCGGATACGATCTTCCTGCCCGGTTTGCAGCTTTGAGACCAGGTAGGGATCGGCGATGTGAGCCCTGGTCATTCCCACCATATCGACAATGCCGTCGCGCAGGGCATGGCGAGCAGTTGCGATATCGGCAATGCCTCCTGCATAGAATATAGGTAGTGAAACGGCCTCACGTATGTCTTTGGCAACTCCAAGGAAACGGGCTGCGGGAGTGCCCATAGGAGGCATCCATTGAGCCAAGCCCAGATCGTCGTATGGCGCTCCCGCAAGCACGTTGAGGAAGTCGACCAGGCCGCACTGCTCAAGCCGCTGGGCGATCTCGATGCAGTCCTCGCGGCTGAGCCCACCTTTGAGGAAATCGTTACCGGTGATCCTCAGTCCTATGATGAACTCGTCACCCACAGCATCGCGGACGCCGTTCAGGACGTCGAAGGTGAGTCGAAGCCGGTTCTCCAGGGAGCCGCCATAATCGTCCTGTCTGAAATTGATCAGAGGGGATAGGAATTGTCCCAGCAAGTGCGAGTGCGACAGGATTTCGATTCCGTCAAAACCGCCCTTTTTGCATCGTGCCGCCGCGGCCGCAAAGTCCTTGGTGACGCGTACTATATCAGCCCTTTCCATACTCTTTGGATAGGCTCGGTGCGCCCGTTCTCGCGTGTTAGATGGTCCTATTACTGGCAGCCATTCCCCTACGTCGCTGGATGTACGCCTCCCCATATGTGTCAGCTGACACATAATCGCGGCGCCATGGGAATGAACGCCCCCGGTAAGCAGTTCAAACCAAGGCAGGATGCTGTCATCGCCGGCATAAAGTTGCCCAAACGCGGACGGGCTGTCCGACGAAACGTTGGTCGATCCCCCCACCACCGTTAGAGCAAGCCCTCCCTTGGCCTTCTCCTCATGATAGAGCCGGTAGCGCTCCGTAGGCCAACCGTTCTCTACATAAGCCGGCGCATGAGCGGTGCTCATAATCCTGTTTCGAAGTTGCAGAGACCTGAGCTGGAATGAATCGAGCAACGGGTCCTTTTGTCGATGGCTATCGTGAGATGGCACTCTTGGCTTCCTCAGCGTATTATGGCTGGGACTATGATTACGGGGTGCTTTTCGGATAGTCAGCGTAAGATCGATCACGCCTGAGGTAAATCAGATTGACGTCTCGTCCGCCTTTGAGATTGCCGCCACTACACAGTCTGGTCGCGTTCGAAGCGGCGGGAAGCCACATGAATTTTACCGCTGCGGCTCATGAGTTGAATGTCACCAGGGAAGCGGTAAGCATGCAGGTCAGGCTCCTGGAATCCAGGCTTGGCGCCAAATTGTTCGAGCGGGGGCAACGAGGCGTGGCACTTACAGAATATGGGCGCCAATTTCACAATACAGTTTCAGAAAGCTTATGGCTGATCTCAAGGGAGTTTAACGAGAAAGTCGCTGACATTCCGGCAAATGTAACAGTTAGTACAACCGTTGCATTTGGAAGTTGCTGGCTGATGCCGAGGTTGGCTGATTTTCGAATTCGCAATCCCGGGATCAATATAAAACTGGTTGAAACCGATGAATGCTTGGATATGAGCAAATTCGGGATAGACATTTCGATTAGATATGGTCGCGGTGACTGGAATAAATTGAAGTCCGAGAAAGTGTTTAGTGAGGAGTTTTTTCCGATTTGCAGCCCAGGATATGTAAATTCTGTCGGCGCCGAAAACTTCCGCAAGTTTCAAAACGTGACGCTGCTGCATCTAGATGGGCGGGCTCACGAATGGGAGAATTGGGACAAGTGGCTTGAATTCGCGAAGCTAACTTCTTTACGCCCTCAGCAAGGAATCTGGTTTCAAAATTACGACAATCTGCTGCGGGCCACCCTCGAAGGGCAAGGGTTGGCGTTGGGATGGACACGCCTTGTTGAGGAGAAGCTGTCAAATGGGAGTCTCGTACGCCCTTTTGACCTCGCCTTCACGACCGGCAATGGCTACTACATTGTTGAAGCTCCAGCGAATGCTCCAAATCGTGCCAGCAAGATCTTTAGGAACTGGATACGCGACAAAATGCGCATCTAGTCCCGTCGCCGTCGGGCGCTTATGGAAACCATGCAAGGATTTTTTCGTGTGTAACAGCGCCGTTACCCGCTGAAGGCCGCACACAGTAGTGTTCTTGTACATCGCGGATTTATACTGATTCGTAACTGGCCAGCTTTCCAGTTGAGTTCATGGACGACGCGCCCTCACTGGGATGGCCGATCCCATGCCGACTCAAGGCGCGGGCAAGGACGTTACGGGACGATCTCTAGGGAACTCGTTGCGACCCGCTTGGCATCGAAAACGATTTTGATTCTAATGGCTTGAGCCGGCAATTGGCTGCCCGCAAGCGCACCATCCCCCCTCCTTTTCGTCGTCTACCCCTTCGCATCTGGTGCAAAGGATTGCGGCGCCGGCCTGGCAGATCTGCCATTGTCGAGACCCCGGTTTGGTGTGAAACTCATGGCCTCAGCATGGGAGGTCAAAAAATGCCCAACAATTTCAAGACCGGAGACGTGGTCAAGCTGAAATCCGGAGGCCCCAGGATGACGGTCAGCGATGGCGCAGCCTCGGGCATGTATCTGTGCCACTGGTTCAATCG
>NZ_RZPI01000385.1:0-5375 GCF_003998715.1 Mesorhizobium sp. M7A.F.Ca.CA.002.15.2.1 | reverse complement strand
CGCCTGGAGTCGGCGGGCAATTCATCGAGCTTGTCGACGTTGCCGCCGCCAATGACGACATAGTCAGGCTGCATGGCGGCACGGAGCCGGTCGACGACGTCGAAGACGTATTTGCGCCATTTCTTCTTGCCGCGCTTTTCCAGGCCGCGTTCGCCGACATAATCCTCGAAGCTCTTGCCCTTCTTGTAGGGCAGATGCGCGAGTTCCATCGGTTGGGCGACGTTGTCGGCAATCATCGCCGCACCGAGCCCGGTGCCGAGCCCGAGGAACAGCATGCGCCCGCCCTCGTAGCTGCCGATGGCCTGCATCAGCGCGTCATTGACCACTTTCACCGGTTTGCCGAACGCGCCCGCAAAGTCGAATCCAGCCCAGCCCTTGCCGAGATTGGCGGGATCGGCGAGCGGCCTGTTGTGGTTGACCGGACCGGGATAGCCCATCGAGACGACGTCGTAGGACAGGCCTTCGGCGAGCTTCTTCACGGTATCGATCATCTGTTGCGGCGTCAGCCCCGGCCCCGAATCGGCGCGGCGCTCCGCGCCGCCGGCGCTGGTGAGGATCTTGACGTGCGAGCCGCCGATGTCGATCGTGAGCACGATCTTTTCAGTATCCGGCGTCTCGGTGCCCGATGCTGGTTGCTTCACTGCCTTGGCCATCGCGTGGTTCCTCTCACTTCACCGGATCGATCCAGCCATTGGGTGGCCCGAACCCGGCCATGACGTCCGCCGGTCCCCATGTCAGCGGCTCGTAGAGGTGCGGCGGCGTGGTGTCGCCAAGCACCGGGCCGACGATGCGCCAGGCCAGTTCGCTGGCGTCCTGGCGGGTGAACAGCTGGCCGTTGCCGTTCATGGCGTCGCCTATCAAGCGCTCATAGGGCGGCATGTCGCCCTTCGAGTCGTCGAGCGCCGTCAGTTCGACCTGCTCGCCGATCATGTCGTCGCCCGGCGCCTTGCGCTGTGCTCCGATGGCGATCACCACCTGTGGGTCGATGCGGAAGCGGACGTAGTTCTGGTCGGCGGGCTTGATCGGATCGAAGACATCGAGCGGCGGCCGCTTCAGCCGCACCACCACTTCGGTGACATGCACCGGCATGTTCTTGCCGGCGCGGATGAAAAACGGCACGTCCTGCCAGCGCCAGGTGTCGACGAAGAAACGCACCGCCGCGAAGGTCTCGACGGGCGAGTTCGGCGCCACGCCGGGTTCAGTGAGATAGCCGGTGAACTGGCCGCGCACGACATCGTCTTTGGTCAGCGTCCTGATCGCGCGCAGCACCTGCACCTTCTCGTCGATCAGATCGTCGGCGGAGCGGCCGACAGGCGGCTCCATGGCAAGCAGCAACAGGATGTTGAGCAGATGGTTCTCGATGACGTCCCTGATGCAGCCGACATCGTCATAGAAGCGGCCACGTCCCTCGACGCCGAAATCCTCGGCCATGGTGATCTGCACGCTCTCGACGTAATTGCGGTTCCAGATCGGCTCGAGGAGGGAATTGGCGAAGCGGAAATAGAGCAGGTTCTGGATCGCTTCCTTGCCCAGGTAGTGGTCGATGCGGAAGATCGACTGCTCGTCGAACACCAGATGCAGGACCCGGTTCAGCCAGCGCGCCGATTGCAGATCGTGACCGAAGGGCTTTTCCACCATCAGCCGCGCGCCATGCGCCGTGCCCGACTGCTCCAGCCCCTGGACGACGGTCTCGAACATGGTCGGCGGCACCGCCATGTAATGCAGCGGTCGCTGTGCGGTGCCGAGCGCGCTCTTCAGTTTCTCGAACGTCGCTCCGTCACGGTAGTCGCCGCTGACGTAGCGCAGCAGCGAGGCGAATTTGGCGAACGCTTTTTCGTCGATCTTGCCGAGCGCATTGACGATGCCGTCACGCGCGCGCGCCTGCAGTTGCTTGAGGTCCCAGGCATCGAAGGCGACGCCGATCACCGGTTCGGTAAGCGTGCCCTTGGCGACCATCTGGTAAAGGGCTGGAAATATCTTCTTGTGGGCGAGGTCGCCGGTTGCCCCGAAGAGCACCAGCGTGTCGGACCGTTCCTGGCTCATGCGCGTGTCTCCCCCGCTGTCCTCACTTGCCGGCCTTCGGCTTCTCGACATGGCCGCCAAAGGCATAGCGCATGGCGGAGAGCAGCTTGTCGGCGAATTCGGATTCGCCCTGCGAGGAGAAGCGGTCGAACAGCGCCGAGGACAGCACCGGAGCCGGCACGCCGGTGTCGATGGCCGCCTTCAGCGTCCAGCGGCCTTCGCCGGAATCCGAAACGCGGCCGCCGAAATTCACCAGGCCCGGATCGCTTTTCAAGGCGCCGGCCGTCAGGTCAAGCAGCCAGGAGCCGATAACGCTGCCATGCCGCCAGACCTCGGCCACCTGGGGAAGGTCGATGTCGAACTGATAGTATTGCGGGTTTTCCAGCGGGCTGGTCTCGGCGTCCGCCGTCCGTTGCCGCTTGCCTGCATTGGCCGATTTCAGGATGTTCATGCCTTCGGCATAGGCGGCCATGACGCCATACTCGATGCCGTTGTGCACCATCTTGACGAAGTGGCCGGCGCCGCTCGGTCCGCAATGCAGGTAGCCGAAGGGCGCGGTCCCGGCATCCCTGGACGGATTGGAGCCGGCATCGGCGCCCGGCGCCAGCGTGGCGAAGATCGAATCGAGGTGCTGCACCGCCACGTCGGGACCGCCGATCATCAGGCAGTAGCCACGCTCCAGGCCCCAGACGCCGCCGCTGGTGCCGACATCGACAAGATGGATGCCCTTGCCGGCCAGTTTCGCGGCCTGGTCGACGGCGTCGTGATAATAGGAATTGCCGCCGTCGATGACGATGTCGCCGGGCTCCATCAGGGCCGCCACCTGGTCGATGATCCTGCCGGTGATCGCCGCCGGCAGCATCAGCCACACACAGCGCGGCTTGGCCAGCTTGCCGATGAATTCTTCCATCGAGGCCGCCCCTGACGCGCCGTCGGTCACCAGGGCCGCGACGCTGGCCGGGTTGATGTCGTAGACGACGCATTCGTGGCCGTCGCGCATCAGGCGCCGGACCATGTTGGCGCCCATCCGGCCCAGTCCCATCATTCCGATCTGCATGGTTTCGTCCCTGTTTTCTAGGAGATTTGCGGGGTTATCGAGGGAAGGTCTGCTGGCTGTCCTGGTCGCCTGAGATGACGGAGAAGTCGACATTCTCCCAATCGCCGGCCCCGGGCCAGAAAAAAGTGAAGGTCAGCGTGCTTCCCTTGGGAAGGCCAGAGACGGGCAGATCGGCAAGATGGATGCCGAAATCGTTTTCTACCGTCTGGCTGTCGTGGGCGGTCGCCCAGTTGTCGGTGCTCCAATGGACTGTAGCCGGGGCCAACAGTTCGAAGCGCAGCGTCTTGCCGGCCGGGACCGTGCGGATCTTGTTGTTGAACCGCCATGTTCTGAACGGCGATACGGTCTTGTCCTCGATATAGCGCTTGACGCCTTGCGGGGGCATGTCGAAGACCGCGCCGTCGCGCAGCGAGCGCAACAGCTTGATATGCTCCGAATGCGCCCAGACCAGCGGCATGGCGCTGCCCGAGGGGCGGCCGTGCAGCAGTTCGCGCTCCGGCCTATCGGCGCCGTCCCAGACCTGCTCCGGCAACAGGCCGCCCGGTCCGGCCGAGCCTTCCAGCGCTGCCAGCAGGCTGGCTGCCTTTTCCCTGCGCCCGGCCGCCAGCTCATAGTGGGCGCGTTCGCCGGCCAGCAGCGGCCAGGGGCGACCCTGGCCGGTGCCGTCGAAAGGTGCGCCATCTTCATGCTCGCCATAGCCGTCGCCGTTGTAGCGGTACCAGAGCGGCCCTTGCGGCAGATCGCAGCGCAATTGCGCGTCGATGACCTTGACCGTGTCTGTCATGCGCGGGTCGTCGGCCGCCCGCAGACCGAAGCGGACAAGTGCAAGCGCATCCGGACTGACGATTTGCTCGGCCGGCCGGTCGGTGTCGCCGGGCGGCCGGTTCTTGATCGGGACATAGCCGTCCTTCGGCGAACCGGCCGAGGCGCTGTCGGGCGGCGCGATGCGGACATAGTAGCCGTCGACGCCGACTTGACCGCAGATCGCCGTGCCGGTGACGTAGGTCCAGCGCTCGACCTGGTCGTTCCAGACGTCTGATGTCTCGCGCAGATAGGTCGCCCCGTCCGGCTTGCCACAGGCGTCGAGCAGGTCGGCTGCGGCAAGCAGTGCGGCGATTTCGACGGCGAGCGTGAACGGGCTGTAGCCGGCATCCTCTTCCCAGCGGTCCTCGCCGGTGACCGGCCCGTTGCGCACGACGAACCCGGCGGCGCGCTCGATCATCGGCAGAAAGACTGCGAGCCTGGCGTGCGGCAAATGGCCGGCGCGGTGCAAAGCTTCGGCCAGCAGCAGCGGAAAGGCGCATTCGTCCATCTGGATGCCGGGCCAATAGGCCGATCCGTCGAGCCAGGCGTTCTGCGGCCAGTGGCCGTCCGGCTGCTGGATGGAGCCGAGATAGTCGAGGATTTGCAACGCCGAGGCGGCGTCGCCGGCAGCAAGAAAGCCGCCGGCCGTCTCGACCAGATCGCGCGGCCAGACCAGATGGTAGCCGCCGAGGTCGTCGTCGCCCTTGTCGAAGCCCCACGGGATCGACAGGCTGGCGACCGCGGCGCCCGGTGTGGCGATCGACCGGTGCGTCGCCAGTACCGCCGTCGAGACGCGATAGAAGTTGATCCCGGGCACCGCGTGCCGGTCGAGCGGCAGCAGGCCCTTTTGCCAGTTGCGCCAGTTCTGGAGGTAGGATTTCGCCGCGGGTTCAAAACCCTGCTTCAGGCTGGCGAAAGCATGTTCCGCGGCCTCCTCGGGCGTCGCGCCAAATCCCAGCGCCAGCAAAGCCTTGGTCCTGGCCGCGGAAAAGCCGATCTCGCCGGTCAGCGCGACATTGCCGTCCTCGGCCCGCTGGTACGCAGCATCGAGCTCACCTGTGTTGTGCAGTTGCTGCCAACCGTCGGAAAAACCGACATAGCCGGCCGAGCCGGTCCGCCAGGGCAGCGACGAGGCCAGCGCCAGGCAGGAGCCGCGCCCCGAGGCGAACAGCACGGGCTTTCCCTCGTGCTCGCCGACCCAGGCGGTGTTGCCCATGCCGGCATTGACCAGATGCGGCGCCAGAAGCGCGTAGACGCGATAATCGTCAGCGACGCCCCTCAGCGCCGTGAAGGTGATTTCCTGCAGCAGCGCCGGGCGCGCCGGATCGGCGAGGATGCGCTTTTCGATCCGCCAGGCGCCGTCGTTCGCCGTGTTGACCAGCCGGTAGGCGGGTACGCCGTCCTCGAACGGTTCGATGCTGTGCGTGGCAGCGCGCTTCTCTTCCGAGAAATAGCCGGCGGCGCCGGTGACGATGAGGCCGAGGTCGCGGGT
>NZ_RZPI01000384.1:0-5381 GCF_003998715.1 Mesorhizobium sp. M7A.F.Ca.CA.002.15.2.1 | reverse complement strand
GTGCTTGATGAAAACGATGACGCTCATCACCACGAACAATCCGGCAATTTGCGGCGTGCTCAGGACATAGAGGGCGATCGGCACGATGACCGCCGCCGTCAGCGCCGCAAGCGAGGAATAACGGAAGAGGAATGCCATCACCAGCCAGACGACGGCGAAGATCAGCGCTACCTGCCAGGCAAGGCCGATCAGCACGCCGAGATAGGTGGCGACGCCCTTGCCGCCCTTGAAGCCCAGCCATACCGGGAAGAGATGACCGAGAAAGGCGCCGAGACCGGCCCAGATCGCCAGGTCAGGCGCGAAATAGCCAGCAATCAGCACGGCGGCCGTGCCCTTCAGCGCGTCGAGCAACAGCGTCGCCGCGGCTAGGCCCTTGTTGCCGGTGCGCAGAACATTGGTGGCGCCGATGTTGCCCGAGCCGATCTGGCGCACATCGCCAAGGCCGGCCGCGCGGGTGAGCAGAAGTCCGAACGGAATCGAGCCCAGGAGATAGCCGAACACAAGCGCTGGGATGAGGCTGTAAGTCATTGTTTCCCCCGCATTTCCCCCAGTTTGGCCGGATCAGGCGCGGTGCGCGGGTTGTCCGGCTCAGACGGAGAACACTGTGCGGCCCGCAACCAGCGTTTGCAAGACCTTGCCTTGCAGGCGCGCACCTTCGAAACAGGTGTTTTTTGAGCGCGAACGAATGCCGCTTTCGCTGACGATCCAGGGTTCGTCGAGGTCGACAAGCGCAAGATCGGCGACAGCGCCGGGCTTCAGCGTGCCACCGGGCAGTCCGAACAGTTTTGCCGGGGCCGTGGACAGGGTCTCGATCAGCCTCAGCAACGGCACGTCGCCATTGTGGTAGAGCCGCAAGGCCGCGCCCAGCAGCGTCTCCAACCCGATGGCGCCGGCCGCCGCATCGGCGAAGGGCAGGCGCTTGGTGTCGACATCCTGCGGATCGTGCGAGGAGACGATGACGTCGATCGTACCGTCCCTGACCGCCTCGATCATCGCCAGCCGGTCTTCCTCGGCACGCAATGGCGGCGTCAGGCGAAAGAAGGTGCGGTATTCGCCGACATCGTTTTCATTGAGCGACAGATTGTGGATCGCCACGCCCGACGTCACCGTCGCCCCGTCGGCCTTGGCACGCGTCACGGCGTTTGCCGCCATCGCCGTCGAGATCTTCGCCGCATGGTACGAACCGCGCGTCAGCCGCGCCAGCGCAAGGTCGCGTTCCAGCGGGATGGATTCGGCCTCGCGCGGAATGCCGGAAAGGCCGAGCCAGCTGGCGTAGAGGCCTTCATTCATCACGCCGGATGAACCGAGGTCCGCATCCTGCGTCTCATGCACGATGGTGGCGCCGAAGTCGCGCGCATAGGTCAGCGCGCGGCGCATCACCAGCGCACTCGATATGGTGTGGCGGCCATCGGTGAAGGCGACCGCGCCGGCTTCGCGCAGCAGGCCGAACTCGGTCATCTCGCGCCCGTCGAGGCCCTTGGTGATCGCCGCAGCCGGAAAGACGTTGACGATAGCCGTGTCTTTGGCGGTGCGCAGCACGAACTCGACAAGCGCCACATTGTCGATCACCGGGTCGGTATCGGGCATCATGACGATGGAGGTGACGCCGCCAGCCGCCGCCGCGACACTCGCCGACGCAATGGTTTCGCGATGCTCGCCGCCCGGTTCGCCGATGAAGACGCGGCCGTCGATAAGGCCTGGAATGATCGCCTTGCCGGCGCAGTCGATAATGGTGGCGCCCTCGGGCGCGCCCTGGTTGAGCGCTGGCTTGCCGGCGGCAACGATCTTGCGGCCATCGACGATGACGGCGCCGATCTCGTCCATGCCGCGCGAGGGGTCGACGATGCGGGCGCGCTCAAAGACCGTTATGCTCATGCGCCGCGGCCCTCTTGATTGCGACGGGGATCGAGCAGCGCTTCCATGACCGCCATGCGCACAGCAACGCCCATTTCGACCTGTTCCTGGATGACGCTTTGCGGGCCGTCGGCGATTTCCGAAGCGATCTCGACGCCACGGTTCATCGGTCCGGGGTGCATCACCAACGCGTCGTCTTTGGCCGCCTTCAGTTTTTCCGCATCGAGGCCGAAATAGCGGAAATACTCGCGCACCGAAGGCACGAAGGCGCCTTCCATGCGCTCGCGCTGCAGGCGCAGCATCATCACCACATCGGCGTCCTTGAGGCCTTCGGCCATCGAACGGGTGACGATGACGCCCATCTTCTCGATGCCAGTGGGCAGCAGCGTCGACGGCGCAACGACGCGCACCTGCGCGCCGAGCGCGTTGAGCAGCATGATGTTGGAGCGCGCCACGCGCGAATGCAGGATGTCGCCGCAGATCGCCACGATCAGCTTCGACAGCGGGCCTTTGGCGCGGCGGATGGTCAGCGCGTCGAGCAGCGCCTGTGTCGGGTGCTCATGCGCGCCGTCGCCGGCATTGACGACGGAGCAGCCGACCTTCTGCGCGAGAAGCGCGGCCGCACCGGCCGACTGGTGGCGGATGATCAATATGTCGGGCCGCATGGCATTCAGCGTCATCGCCGTGTCGATGAGCGTTTCGCCCTTCTTCACCGAAGAGCTTGCCACCGACATGTTCATGACATCGGCGCCAAGCCGCTTTCCGGCCAGTTCGAACGACGACTGCGTGCGCGTCGAGGCTTCATAGAACAGGTTGATCTGTGTGCGGCCGCGCAGCGTCGAGGTTTTCTTCTCGGACTGCCGCGAGATCGCGACCGCCCGGTCCGCCCTGTCGAGCAACAGCTCGATGTCGGCAGGGGAAAGGTCGCGGATGCCCAGAAGATGGCGTTGAGGATAGGGGGACGAAGCGTCGGTCATCTCAAGGGGCTGCTATAGGGTGGAGACTTTGCGGCTGCAAGCGCCAGCTTTGCATTGGAACCGTTCTCCTCATTTTTTTCGTGTAGATGGCCGATTGTATCGGCCGGTATTTTCATCGCGCGCGCTGCATGGCTTGGCTATATCTAGCCGACAGCCTCGGATTCGTGGCTTTCTGACGATAGAAGGATTGGGCGTGACCGACGACGTGACGAACCAGCCGCCGCCGCTGACGGGCGGCAACGCCTGGCGGGGCGATCCGTTGCTGATCCAGCTCGCGGAGCGTTTTTCCGATCCGGTGCGCCGGGAACTCGACGGTCTCGGCCGTTTCGTGCTGACGCAGGAGGCGCAGGAACTGGCGCGCCTCGCCAATGTCGAGACGCCGAAGCTGAGGACGCATGATCGCCAAGGACGGCGCATCGACGTGGTCGAGTTCCATCCCGCCTATCACGCCTTGATGCGCCGCTCCGTGGCCAATGGGCTGCATTCCTCGGTGTGGGAAAACGGCGACACCGAGATCGGCCGCCGCCATCAGGTCCGTGCCGCCCGGTTTTATCTGACGGCGGAGCTCGAGACCGGGCATCTGTGCCCCATCACCATGACCAACGCTTCGCTGGCGGCCTTGATGGCCAGCCCGAAACTGTTTCGTGAATGGGCGCCGCGCGTGACGACGCGCAAATATGACCAGAGCCAAAAGCCGCCGGTCGAGAAAACCGGGCTGACGCTCGGCATGGGCATGACCGAGAAACAGGGCGGCACCGATGTGCGCGCCAATGTGACGAGGGCGGAACGCGCCGGCAGCGGTTTTTATCGTCTGACCGGGCACAAATGGTTCATGTCGGCGCCGATGTCGGATGCCTTCCTGGTGCTGGCGCAGGCGCCGGAGGGGCTGTCGTGCTTCCTCGTACCGCGCGTTCTCGGTGACGGCTCGGGCAACGGCTTCCGCTTCCAGCGGCTGAAGGACAAGCTCGGCAACCGTTCCAACGCATCCTCCGAAGTCGAATTCGTCAATGCCATCGGCGAGATGGTCGGCGAACCCGGTGCCGGTGTGAAGACGATCATGGACATGGTGACGCTCACCCGGCTCGATTGTGCCATCGCCTCGTCGGCGATCATGCGCGCGGGCCTCGCCGAGGCCGTTCATCATGCCCGCCATCGTCAGGTGTTCGGTTCGACCCTGATCGAGCAGCCGTTGATGCAGCGCGTGCTGGCGGACATGGCACTCGATGTCGCCGCCGCCACCGCACTGTCGTTCCGGCTGGCGCGGTCCTTCGACGAGGCGGCCAGCGACCGCGGTGAAGCGGCGTTTGCCCGCGCCATGACGCCGGTCGTCAAATACTGGGTCTGCAAGATCGCGCCGCCTTTGCTCTATGAGGCGATGGAGTGCCTCGGCGGCAATGGCTATGTCGAGGAGGCGCCGCTCGCCCGCTATTATCGCGAGGCCCCGGTCAACGCGATCTGGGAGGGCTCGGGCAATGTCATGGCGCTCGACGTGCTGCGCGTGCTTGGCCGTGCGCCCGGCCTGTTCGAGGATGTGCTGGCCGGCATCGACCGCGATCTCGGCGCCGGCGGACGCGGCACGATCGGCGTGCTGAAGGCGGCGATGCAGGTCGCTTCAACCGACGAAGGTTCGGCTCGGCTGCTCACCGAGCAGCTGGCTCTGTCGGCTGCGGCGGCGGAATTGCGCCGTCTGGGGGCAGGGCGGATCGCCGACGCTTTCGTCGAGACGCGATTGGCCGGCCAATGGCGCAACACCTATGGCATGATCGATTCGCGCCACGATGCACGCATGATCATCGACACGCTCTATCCGCCAGTGAACTGAGCCGCGAGCATCGCAAAAACCGGCGCCATCCACAGTTTTGAGGCGTTGGTCCGTATCCTCTCGCATATGGCTAATTTCCGTTAACCTTAACAAATGGTTTCCGTTGCGATGGCGAGCGGCAAGGCCCACTGTCCCGGCGCAAGCAGGCAATGGTTCAGATTGGCCGTCTCCTGCTTTGCGAAGCAGGAACACCGATGCGACAGGTACTGACCTCTTTTCTGACCTTGCACTGGACGATTGTTTTCGCCCTGCTTGCGCTCATCTGCATCGACGGAAACCGTGGTGTGGCGGCGGCGCTCGGCGTGATCGGTGCCACAATCGAGGGTACCCGCTTCGTCAACCTCGACAATTTCGTTGTCGTGGCGCCGCTTGCCACCGCATTGCTGGTCGTCGCGGTTCTGTTTTTCTGGGCCTTTGTCGAAGCCCTGGTCAACGACGCGACCAGCCCGGACGCCGACAGCGTTGCCCGCATCGCCTTCATCTGCGCGTCCGGCGTGTTGTCGCTGATCGTCATCGGGGGTGCTGCGCAAGGCATAAACGGGCTGTTCATGGCTGTTGCCGTGCAGCTGGCAGCACTTCTGGCATCCTATGTCGCCATGCTTGCCGAACGGCGGTCCGTGGTTGCGGCAGCGGCTTCGGGCGAAGGCGAGATCCATGCCGTCGCGCACGGCATGGCAAAAGCCGCAGCCCACAATTCGCTGCTTTCACTCATATCAGGCCGAACGGTG
>NZ_RZPI01000383.1:0-5388 GCF_003998715.1 Mesorhizobium sp. M7A.F.Ca.CA.002.15.2.1 | reverse complement strand
TGGCTGTGCCGCCCCGAGATTGTCGGTGCGGAACTCGTAGGCGGCATCGAGCAAAGCATCGCCGCTGGACAGCTCTTGCAGCTTGCTGGCAAATATGCCGCGAAAGAAGCTGATCACCGCGTTGGTCCGCCGCGTCGCCACCAATATGCCGGGAAACGGCGCGATGGTCTCGAAAGCGACGATGACGCCCTGGAAGGCGGTCGAGGAGCCCTTGCCCGACCCTTCCCGCAGATGCGCCTCGTACAGTTCGAACGGAAACCCCTCATAGCGGCCCGCCACGATGTCGTCGAACGCCTGCCGGTTGAACGGACCAACCGCCGTGCGCGGCAACCGGTCGAAGGAATTCGGCGTCACGCCATGCTGGTAGCGCATGTCGGCGATGAAGCCGAATATGATCGGCAGCAGCGTCTCGCGGAACGATTGCTGCAGCCGCGTCGCCGGTTTCCTGGCCTGGAAATAGAGCAGGATCGAAGCCGCGAAGCCGATCACATAGAGAAATACATGCGGCGTCGAGACCCATTGCTCGTTGGGGTCGGCGACCTTGTTGAACAGCCAGGCGACCAGCACCACGGCCACCAGCACCAGCCCCACGAACACCGGCACCCGCCAGCGCACCTGCCGGACCGCCGAAGCCCTCGCCGCTTCATAGGCCTCGATGTCTTTTCGGATGCCGGCGATGACCGTTTCGCTCGGCATGAAATCCGCTGATTCCACCGCTACCCCCGCAATCCTGCCTCTGCGGGAGCATGATAGTTGGTTTTGCAAGGGCCGCCAGATGGTTAAGCGGGAACGCCTTCATCGGTTGGTGGAGAAGGGAAGACCGCTTTCAGTCGCTCCGCGACCCTGTCACGCATTCGGCCCTCCAAAGCCTCCATCAACACCAGCCGCTCGTGGTCGCCAGCGCGCAGGCGCATGAAGGGATGCATCCGGTAAGACGCGATCCTGCCGCGCGTACCGGCATCGGCACTGACATCGACAACGAGGATAGAGCCGATGCGGCCCGGCCATGGCTGCCGGGCAAAGGCGGTACCGAGGAAATCGCCGAGCCCATAGGCGACGATCGTCCCGTCAATCTTTTCCACCGGCTGCACGACATGGGCATGATGGCCCGCGATCAGCCCGGCGCCCTGCCCGGCCAGCCGCCTGGCCAGCGCTCGCGTCCCGTCGCGCGGAAAATGTCGGAACTCCCAGTCCCAATGCGGCACGGCGCAGAGAAGGTCCAAGCCAGCGGGTGGCCAGCTCGCCGGATCGCTGTCCATCGAAACGCGCCCGGCAAACAGTTTTTCATCGGCGTTCCGCCACAGCGTGAAGGCGGCGAAGCCGATATCAAGCGATCCAACCTGAATCGGCACAACCGGACCGTCGGCCAGGCCGATCGTGCGGATGCCGAGCCGCAGCAACGCCGCGATTGTCTCGTCGAAACCGGCGATGCCCTGATCCAGCACATGGTTGTTGGCCAGCGACAGCACGAGTTTTTCGCGCGCAACACCAACCGCCGTCAGCGCCTCGGCCAGGAACGGCTCGCTCATCGCATGATGCGTGCCGAGCCTTGTGCCCAGCACCGCGCTTGGCCTGTCCACAACAGGGCTTTCGCAATTGCCGATCACCAGATCGGCAGCGCCGAGCAGCGCCTTGATCGCCGGATCGCAATCCGGCGCGCTGCGGTTGGCCACCGCCGAGATGTCGCCGACAAAGGCAAGCCGCACCGCTTGCTTCGGCGGTGGATCCATCAGCGTCCCGGCCATCGGCGCAAAGTCTTGAGCGTCGCCGGCCAGTGACGGCTTCAGGAAACGCGGCAGCCAGGACAGCTTGTAGGAAAACGGATAATTCGACACGCGATGCCCAATTGTTTGCCCTGTGTAGACCGTCCGCGGGGCGGGTTGAAGCGCGACGCTGCAAATGGTGTATGTTTGCACTGCGCGACAAACATTGGGGGGAAAAGATGACACGACTGGCAGGCCTGCTGACATCCGCTTTCATTCTGCTCCTGCCGCTGTCTTCCGCGTCGGCGGCAATGCCAGAAGCGGCAACCACATTGTTTGAGGCGAAGACCGTGGCCGCGCGCGACACCGCTCTCTCGACGCTGGAGGCTGCCGCGCCAAAAGACCCGGCATCCGCCTATGCGGCCGGGGCGGGCGAGTTCTTTGCCGCACTGGAGATCCTGGCCACCGGCCTGCACCGTCATGGTTTCGAAAGCCCGCAATCCTTCATGCTGCCGCTGATGCGGTTGCCAGTGCCCGACAATCCCAATCCCGAGCCGCTCACTTACGAGCAGTTCCGCGCCATCCTGGTCGGCTTCCGTGACCGGCTGGAGAAATCCGCAGCCACGTTTGCCTCGGTGCCGCCCAATGCCGATATCGGCATGGTCATCGATCTCACCCATGCCGGCATCGACCTCAACGAGGACGGCACCATCGCGCCGGACGAGAGCATGGCGGCGATCATCGCCTCACTCTCGCGCGGCGGTATCTCGTCGGACGCCGCCGCCCCCACGCTCACCTTCCGCTTCGACCGCGCCGACGGCTACTGGCTGCAGGGCTATGCCGAGTTCCTGATGGCGCAGGCCGATTTCTGGCTGGCGCATGATTTCAGGAGCACCTTCGACGGCTCGTTTCACATGCTGTTCCCGCGCGCCAAATTGCCGCTGCAGGATATTCTGGTGCCGCCGGCCGGCGATATGGGCTCGAGCATCTTCTCCTCGGAATGGCGCATCGCCGATTTCATCTCGATGGTGCATCTCGTCAACTGGCCGGTGATCGAACCGGAGCGCCGGCAAGCGGCGCGCCGCCACCTGCTGGAAATGATCCGGCTGTCGCGCGAGGACTGGAAGGCGATCCGCGCCGAGACCGACAATGACCGCGAATGGCTGCCTGGACCGCAGCAGAAGGGCGAGAACCCGCTCACCGGCCTCGAAGTCGGCGAGGAGCAGGTCCAGGCCTGGCTCGCCGCCTTGACCATGGCCGAGGATCTCCTGGAAGGCCGCAGGCTGCTGCCGCATTTCCGCGTCACCGCCAGTACTGGGCTTGGCATCAACATGAAGCGCTTCTTCGACGAGCCAAAAAACTTCGATCTCGTGCTGTCGATCACCGGCCCGGCCATCGCGCCCTACCTCGAAAGCGGCGAGCTCGCGACCAGCGACGATTTCGACCAGATCCAGCGCCAGTTCGGCGGCGACGGGTTTTTGACGTTTGCGCTTTGGTTCAACTGAGGGTGGGCCGTTTGAGGCCGCCTTCCCGCGAGAAATCTAGCATGGCAGGCAACAGTTTTACCGGAAACACGCGCGCCTTTTGTAGGCAGGTCTGCCGGCAGTCGGTTCGCTGCATACACCGCGCGGAGGCGCTGCGTAAAAATTAGCAGTGGCTGTTTTGCTTGACTCGGCCGCCAAAAACAGGCAGCAAAACCAGGTCGGAAGGGCGACAACACCACTTTCCTGGCCGTGGACGAAGGCTGATTTGGCCAAAATCCACATCTCGTCGTTGGTTTTGAGAGGAATTGATTAACCAACTTTGTCCATATTTTGAAGCAATCGGCAACCAACTACAGACGCGGCAAACGCGTCGGGGACCACCTGGGATCACTCACAGAATGGTCGTCGCGGCTCTCAAGGCCACGTACGGGGAAACCGATTGAAGCGAGATTGGTTGCATGGCGTTGTTGAGTACACACAAAAAAAACCGGGGACAGCGTGAGGGCGGCGAGTTCGTCGATGCTCCACGTTCCCCTTCCTTCAACGCTGGCCGGGTGGCCCGCTGGGTCGCGCTGCCTTGCGTCAGCACCGCCATCGGCCTTTGGTTGATCGGCACCATGGCTGGCCTCAGTTCCGTCGGCGCCTCTCTATCGGCAACTTCGGTTGGCCTGCCCCAGACACTGTCGACACCGGGATCGCTCGCACTTGCCGATCCGCTGAAACAGCACTTTTTGAAAGCACCCTTCGTGCTGGCCAACGCCAATGGCGGCACTCAGGCCCTGCATGATCATTCGGTGCAGTGCGGCGCCAGCTGTTTCAAGCTGGCCAGGGTAAGCGCGCGGGCGGAAAAATCCGAACGCCTTGTAGCGCAGGCAAAGCCGATGCCCGCCGCCGTGAAGTCGAAGGCGCAGGAGCGCTTCGAACGCATGGAAGCGTCGCTTTCGCCGATGAAGCTGGCCGCTGCCTTTGCCGACGCCGGAAAGCCTGCCGCCAGTGCCAACACCCGCCCGGTGATCTCCACCGTCGCACCGCGAATTGCCGAGGCGTCGTTGGTGCCCTCCGTCCAGGTCACAGCCAGCCTGTCCGATAACATGCCAGTTCCGGCGGCCGAACGTTTCGCCCGGCTGGATACCGACTCGGTGGTCGTGCAGACCGCACCGCCGCCGATGGGTTTTGCCCAATCCGGTACGCCAGACAATTCGCAGTTGGCGCTTGCTCTGGTGCAGTCCCTGCCGGCCGACGACGAGGCGTTCGCCTCACCGCTGCCGATCGAGGAATCGTCAGCCGATGTCGTGGTTTCACCCGTCGAAACCCAGCAGGATCAACCCGGCGATGCCGCCGCGCTGCCGGACGCTCTGACCGACGACGTGCCGTTGCCGACCCGGCGTCCGCAATTCGACGCGCCGCAGCCCAAAGTGGTCCAGCAGGAGCCTAAGTCCGTCCAGCAGCCGAAATCCGTTCAGCAGCCGAAGCCGGCACGCGAGACGGTCCAGCAGGCCCAGCCGGCAAAACCGACGCGGCAAGGCCGGCCGGCCGATGGCGGCGATGTGCTGGCCTATGCCAAGCCCGACACCCCGTCGGGCGGCCTTGGCAAGGCGTTCAGGAACCTCTTCAACTCGCCAGCCGCCAGGAGCGGAGCCGGCAATGGCGTCGCCGTGTACGACATCAGCAGCGCGACCGTCTACATGCCTGACGGCTCGAGGCTCGAGGCGCATTCAGGCATCGGCGCCATGGCGGACCAGCCGCGTTATGCCGACCAGAAGAATCGCGGACCGACGCCGCCCAACACCTACAATCTGTCGATGCGCGAGTCGCGCTTCCACGGAGTGGAGGCCTTGCGCCTGACACCGGTCGATGGCCGCAACAAATACAATCGCAACGGCCTGCTGGCCCATACCTACCTGCTCCGGGGCCGCTACGCCCAGTCGAGCGGCTGCGTCGCCTTCAAGGACTATGCGCGCTTCCTCGCCGCTTTCAAGAAGGGCAAAATCAAACGCCTCGTCGTGGTGCCGCGCCTGAACGGGTCGGCGACGCAGGTCGCATCAGCCGCCAGGGGCGTGTAACGACAAGAGCTTTCGGGCGCCTTCCCGCTGCTCCTGACAGCCTGCTGTCAGGAGCAGCGCTGTCCGGCACGCCTCTCCCCACCGCGCTCTTTCCATTTTGGCCAGGAAATCCCATATTCGGGACATGGCCAAATCTCC
>NZ_RZPI01000382.1:3001-5389 GCF_003998715.1 Mesorhizobium sp. M7A.F.Ca.CA.002.15.2.1 | reverse complement strand
GCAGGAGGACGACCTCACAACCATCCAGCTCGCCGACAAATCGGTGTTCGGCAATTCGAAGATCACCATGATGTTCGATCCGAAAACCTTCGACTTGCGGCAGTGGACGATCACCGACGCGCAGGGCAAGGATACGACGGTGATGATCTTCAACACCAAGGAAGGCGTCAGCTTCGCGCCGGATACTTTCGCCATCGACTACACGGCGAACCGCGAGCTCAACACCAACAAGGCGCGCTAGCTTCAAACGCTCCAATAGCTGTGGAAAGCACCGGGCCGCGCCTCGTCGAGCGTTGCCCGGCTTGTCTTTGCGGCTTGCGGCTGGCAATTTCCCGGACCGACTCCGTCAAAAGGCGTCTTCCCCGCCGGGACCCATCGGTTCTGGCCGGTTGCACGCTGTCCTGGATTGCCAAATGCCCTTCTCCATCGCCACCTGGAACATCAACTCCGTTCGCCTTCGCATGCCGATCGTCGAGCGCCTGCTCGTCGAGCATGCGCCCGACGTGCTGTGCCTGCAGGAAACCAAGGTTCCCGACGAACTGTTCCCCGAGAAGGCTTTCCGCAAGCTCGGCTACGAGCACATCGCCTTCCATGGCCAGAAGGGCTACCACGGCGTAGCAACCGTGGCGCGGCGGCCGATCGAATTGGTCGAAAAGCGACGCTTTTGCGAAATCGAGGACAGCCGGCACCTCTCGGTGACGGTGCGGGCCGGCGGCAAGGCGATCCTGCTGCATAATTTCTACGTCCCGGCGGGCGGCGACGAACCGGATCCCGTCATCAACAGGAAGTTCAAGCACAAGCTCGATTTCGTTGCCGAGATGAATGCCATCCGGGCAGAACATGACGAGGTGTCCGGCTCGGTGCTGGTCGGCGACCTCAACATCGCCCCGCTCGAACATGACGTCTGGTCGCACAAGCAATTGCTCAACGTGGTCAGCCACACGCCGGTCGAGACGGAAAATTTCGAGGCGATGCGTCGCGCCGGCAACTGGGCCGACCTGATGCGGCTCAACGTGCCGGATGAGCAGAAGCTCTACACCTGGTGGAGCTATCGCGCGCAGGATTGGGAGCTGTCCAATCGCGGCCGCCGCCTCGACCACGTCTGGTCGTCGCCGAACCTTGTGCCCAGCTTTTCCGGCTACGAGATCCTGCGTCTGGCGCGCGGCTGGGAGCGCCCGTCGGACCATGTGCCTGTCATCGCGCGGTTCGATCTGGACTAGTCTGGTCGAAAATGCCCGCGTGCGGCAGTCAGTCTGTAGAGTTGGGACCGGCTGGATCCACCCACGGGCGGCCCAATCGTGTCACCATCGCCGCGTACCCAACGGCACCTGCCGCCCAGAGGAAGATGCCAAGCTCTTTGACGACGTCCTCGGCGATGGCGGCCGCAGAACCGGGGGTAGGAAACAGCTCTCCGAGCTGGTCGATCGATGCTGACATCGCCAGCAGGAAGCCTGCGGCCACAAAGATGATCGTGCCGTCGAATGTTTTCCGTCGCAGCCGGAAGAACCAGAACAACCCGGCGGCGGCGTAGGCAATCATCGGAACGATCTCCGGTATCCCAACAATGGGCAGCACGTCCTCATGGATCAACAACAGGTCATCGAGGCCCAAGAGGAGGGTAAGGCCGCCGAGAAACGTGCAATCCCATCGGCGCGTGAGCAGGCCAGCAAACAGGGTTGCGGCGCCGGAGCCGATCCATAGCGAAGCACCCAGGGACGAAATCCACCCCGTATAGAAACCGACTCCGGCGGCTGCGGATGGATCTCGATAAAAGATCCACGCGTCCAGACCACGAATTTGCGCGACGGACAGCGCGGCCAAGAGCATCGCAACGTTAATCGCCGCCGCCGCCACCACGACCAAGCGCCAGGCTATTGTCCATTCGCCGCCATGCTTTGTGTTCGGCGCGCTGTTCTCTGGCATTAGCTATTCTCATTGAGGACTGAGAGGAACTCCATTGGAATCAAAGATCAAGAAGTGCTGACCTATGCCTAATCCATTACGATGGCTGCCAGTTCTGCCGCGCCGAGAACTCCGCCTGCATTGTGCCGGTGGTCAGCATCGAACGGTTGCAGCGCTTCGCTCCACCGAACCCATTGTACCATGGCGCCGATGTTCAGGGGAGGCCGGCCTGCAAATGCCCGACCTGAATCCCAGCACGCTTCGAAGCGCGTCCAAATAAATTCGAACTCAAACGGCGCGCTTCACGTCTTCACGCATGTCGTTGCCCCAGGGCTGCTGCGCTGACAGGCCTGCGAGATCCGGTAGATGGGGATGGTCGCGGCGGCGTGTCGCCAGCATCCGTTGCGCCGCTTCGATGATTGTCGGCGCCGGGACATCGGCGACCAGGCCGGTCGGGCTGGCATGGCGGGTCGCGATCACGTCCAC
>NZ_RZPI01000382.1:0-2991 GCF_003998715.1 Mesorhizobium sp. M7A.F.Ca.CA.002.15.2.1 | reverse complement strand
GTTGCCATGAGAGGTGCGGTACCGCCTTCGGCGCCGATGTAAAGATCGGCAAACTCGCCGAGCGCCAGCAAGATGTCACCGATATCGACACCTCCGATCGCGGCGGAATCGACAAGCCGCAGCTTCGGCACGCGCTGAGCCAGCTCAGCCATATCGGGACCGTCGCCGGGGGTTTTCACATAGAGAAGGTTCACCCCGTCGGCGATCAGGCTGTCGGCGATTGCGGCAACCTGATCCGCCGACATGCGCTTGCTGGCGCTGCCATGCGCCGCGATAATGATCAAGGGAGCATGCTTGCCGTCCGCAAGGCTCCTGGCCGCCGCTCGTGCGGCCGGGCTAGGCTCCAGCCGATGATCGAAAGGCAGCCGCTTGCCGGCAAGGCGTTCGATGAGGCGATGGTAGCGCCAGGCATTGTGCCCGGGTCGTGCTTCAGGCCTTTGGCCCAGGCGCCAGGAAAGGGCGAAAGCCGGAAAGTTTGCCTCATAGGCAATGCCGCGGCCGAGCAGTGATGCCGAGGCCTGAAGCAGCCAACGCGCCGAGATGCGGAAATCGACGACGGCCAATCGCCCCTTGCCCTTGCTGTGACCGGCGATCAGGCGCGCCAGCGGCGTCCGCACATTGATCGCATCGACCAAATGGCCGGCATGGCGATTGAGGCTATGTTCAAGGGATGACGACCGGGTGGTTCCGTAGACGATGAAACTATCGGGGAATGCCGTTCTGGCGGCGCGCAATGCCGGAATCCGGATCAGTCCGTCGCCGAACGCGTCATTGCGGGAATACAAGATAATGGTCTCGTACCGCCCTGATGGCATGGCTCGCTCCCCCCAGGAGCCTGGTGGTGATGGCGCCTGCTGCGCCGGCCGCCTTCGAGGTGCTTTAGGATTTCACCTCTTGCCTGTCAACGGAGCCTTGCCGCTGGATCCGGGCGTCCGGACGGCCGCAGTGCGCCACGACCAGTTCATCGCTGTCGTTGAAAACACTTCTCCCTTCGGCTGCGAAGCCAGCAGCTTCGTGGGTACGCTAGATTTAGCCGGAGAAGCGCGGCGCCAGTTCCTCGATGCGGCGGATCATCGCCTGAAATTCCTCCGAGATGCGCTGGTGCAGCTTGACCGCGATCTCGGGATATTCCTCCAGGATGCGGCGGAACATCTTGCGGCTGAGGCGCATCACTTCCGAATCGATCTCGGCCGAGGCGCTGGTCAACCGGTTGGTGTCGGCGATCAATGCCAGTTCGCTCAGGATCGTGCCGGGGTCTGCCGTGCCAATCGGGATGCGTTCACCATTCTGCTCCCGGTAGAGCACGATGCGCCCGCTGACAACGATATAGGCGGAATCGGCCTCGTCGTCCTCGCGATAGAGCTTGTGGTTGGCAATCAGCCTGGTGTTCTCGGCGCCAAAGGCGAGCAGGCGCAGTTGTTCCTGCGTGAAGCCCTCGAAGAGCCTCACGGCGGACAGAACGCGGATGTCGTCATCCAGCGCCATCTAGCTATGTCCCCGAACCGACAGTCCGACTCCTCCTCTGCGAGTTCGATCCAAACCACCCTCCAACTGGATCGTACCCGAAAGCGGCCCCGCCCGGCCGCTCATTGGATAATGAAAATGTTTAAGGAACCAGCTTGTAGCCGCCGCTTTCTGTCACAAGAATTTCCGCATTGGAAGGATCGCGCTCGATCTTCTGGCGCAGCCGGTAGACATGGGTTTCCAGCGTGTGCGTGGTGACGCCGGAATTGTAGCCCCACACCTCCTCGAGCAGCACGTCGCGCGTCACCACCTTCTGGTCGGCGCGATAGAGATATTTGATGATCGAGGCCTCCTTCTCCGTCAGCCGCACCTTGCCGCCGCGCGGGTCGAGCAGCAGTTTCTGGCTGGGCTTGAAAGTATAGGGCCCGACCGAGAAGGTGGCATCCTCGCTCTGCTCATGCTGGCGCAACTGCGCCCGAATGCGCGCCAGCAGCACGGCGAAGCGGAACGGCTTCGTCACATAGTCGTTGGCGCCGGCCTCGAGACCAAGAATCGTATCCGAATCGGTGTCGTGACCGGTCAGCATGATGATGGGCGCCTTGTAGCCGCCCTTGCGCAGGATCTTCACCGCTTCGCGGCCATCCATGTCGGGCAGCCCGACATCCATGATGAGCAGATCGATGAGGCCGCCGCGCGCTGCGGCGACACCTTTTGCCGCAGTCGATTCCTGCAGCACGTCGAATTCCTCGTAAAGGGATAATTGCTCGACCAGCGTGCCGCGCAGGTCGTCATCGTCGTCGACGATCAGTATGGTGCGTGAAGTCATGGATCAATCCGTTGTTTTGAAAAGAAAATTCAGTTGACCGCTGCCTGTTTATGCGGAAGCTGACCGGCGTAACAGCCGTTCACAGTGATTTGTTCCGTGGCACGATCATACAAGAAAAAACACGATCGCAATGCAGCCGGCGCAATTTTGCGAAAAGGGCTGCGTGTGCTGACCGTGCGGGCGAGGCCTGGGCATCCAAGCCAGGGCCTGCTGCAGGCCGGGAAAACGGTGTTTGCCTGTGCGCTGGGGCGCGGCGGCATCTCGGCCGACAAGCGCGAAGGCGACGGCGCCACGCCGCTGGCCGCGATGCGGATCCTGTCGGGGTATTTCCGGGGGGATCAGTTCTCCAGCGGCCGCAGGACCCGGCTGGCGATGACGCCGATCGGGCCCGATCTGGGCTGGTGCGAAGTGCCTGACGACCGCAACTACAACAGGCCGGTCAGGATTCCCTATGGCGCCAGCCACGAACGCATGCGGCGCGACGACAGGCTCTACGATGCCTGCCTGGTGCTCGACTGGAACCTGTCGCCGCGCCGGCGCGGGCGCGGCAGCGCCATCTTCTTCCATCTGGCGCGCCCCGGCTTCACGCCGACGCAAGGCTGCGTGGCTGTCACGGCGCAAACCATGGCGCGGCTGCTGCCGCTGCTGTCGGACCGGACGGTGGTGAGGGTGGTAAGATAGTAAGATAGTAAGATAGTAGG
>NZ_RZPI01000381.1:0-5408 GCF_003998715.1 Mesorhizobium sp. M7A.F.Ca.CA.002.15.2.1 | reverse complement strand
ATCTTGGCCCGCATGGTGGCGACGGCGCCGGAAATCTCGCTCACCGTCTCGCCTCGCACGCGCAGCGCCATCAGGAAACCGCCGATCTGGCCGGGGGTCGCATCACCCGACATGATGATGTCGAAGGCCTCGCGCGCTTCCTCGAAGGAAAGCGCGCTACCGGTCGCGATCTTGGCGATATGGGTTTTCAGCGCGCTCATCTTGTCGAGGCTTGGGCGACGGCGGCCTGGTCGACGCGAACGTCGTACTGCGTCTGCAACTGCGCCACCAATTGGTCGAGCAGGTCGTCCGACATGCCGGAGGTGAAGGATTTCTGTGCGTCATCCGGCACCGAGCTGGCATCGGCCCCGGCGGGCTCGAACACTTCGGCGACCTTGTACAGGATCTCTCCGTCGCCGGTAGGCGAGGGGATCAGGCCGGTACCGCCTTCGCCGACTCCGAACATCGCTGCGGCACCTTCCTTGCCGAAATCGACGTCGTCAGCCTCGCGCTTCACACCGCGCTTGGTCTGCTTTTCCAGCTTCAGTTCGCTGGCAATGACATCGAGCGTTGCGCCGGCCTTGAGCCGCTTTTCCAGCTCGTCAGCCTTGGCGGCGAGCCGCTTGCTTGTTTCCGCCGCCGTCCAGTCGGCCACGACTTTCTGACGAACCTCATCCAGCGTGCGGTCGCGAGCCGGCGTGATGGACGCCACCTCATAGAAGACGAAGCCGTTGTCGGCTGTGGTCAAGGCATCGTTTTCCGTGTTGGGTTCGGCGTCGAAGACCGCTTTGATCAGCTCCGGCGATTGCGGCAGGTCCTTGACGATGCTTGCATCTGGCCGCAGTCCACTGCGATCGATGGCGTCGATGGTGACGACCTTCAGCTTCAGCTTGGCCGCAGCGTCGGCCAGCGAACTGCCGGCGGCGCGGGTGTCATCGTAATTGTCGCGCACGTCCAGAAGGATGCGGCTTGCCTCGCCCAGCGCCAGATCCTTGCGGATCTGGTCGGACACCTCGGCCAGCGGCTTCACCACCTCGGGCTTGATCTCGGTGACACGCAGCAGCACCGGACCGAAGGCGCCCTGCACGACCTGGCTGACTTCATTGGCGTTAAGCGCGAAGGCGGCGTCGGCGACCGCCTTGTCGGCGATCTTGTCCTTGGCAAGCGTGCCGAGCAACGTGTCGGCTGGGGTCTTGCCTTCCGCCGTGACCAGCTTGTCGAAAGTGGCGCCTGCCTTGAGCGAATCGAACGCGGCCTTGGCCGCATCCGGCGTCTTGAACACGAGCTGCTCGATGGTACGCAATTCCGGCGTGGTGTAACGCGCCTTGTTCTTGTTGTAATCGTCGCTGACCTGTTGGTCGGTGACGGCGGTCGGATCCATGATGTCGACCGGCTCGAGGCGGACATAGGAGAATTTGCGGTATTCGGGTGCCGCATATGTCTTCTTGTTGGCTTCGAAATAGGCCGAAAGCACGCTATCGGATGGCGCCACGATCGGCTCGACGAGTGCCTTGGGCAGCGTCAAATAGTCGATGGTGCGGTCTTCGCCGCGATAGAGCGCAACTGCCTTGAAGAAAGTGTCCGGAGCCTTGAGGCCGTCCGAGACCGCCTCGACAATCTGCTGGCGCACCGCCACCTGAGCACGGTTCTTCAAATAGTCCTCGGGTCGCATGCCAATCTGCTGCAGCATATATTCGAACGTTCTGCGATCGAACTGGCCGCCCGGGCCTTTGAAGGCCGGGTCTTCGCGTGTCAGCTCGGCCAGCCGGTCTTTGGAAAGTCCGAGGCCCAGCTTGCGGGCCTGTTCATCGAGAACGGCACCCGAGACGAGCTGCGCCAGCACCTGGTTATCGACACCGAGCGCCTTTGCCTGTTCGTGGCTGAGACGTTGGCCGAACTGCTGCGACATGACGGCGAGCTGGCGATCATAGGCGAGACGGTATTCGTTGATCGACACTTTGGTGCCGCCAGCGGTTATCACCGAATCATGGCCGGCCAAACCGCCCATCAGCCGTCCGGAAACGCCCCAGACCAAAAAGCTGAGCACCAGCAGCACCAACAGCCCCTTCGCGACCCAGGTGCCTGCCGCGCTTCTCAATATACCAAGCATTTTTACTTCCGATTTATGCGCATTTTCGCATGCGCCGAGTCTGAAACAAGCGCAATAGCGCCCTTCCGGCCCACTGTCGATTGCTTTGTGGCCTGATTTTGGTAGTGAGGGCCAGAGCCCCGATATCATCCGGAGAAGCAAACCCATGACGCCAGGAATTCGCCCGCTCGTCGCCGGCAACTGGAAAATGAACGGCACCAGCGCCTCCCTCAACGAGCTCAGGATGATCGGCAACGGCTTCATGAGTGGGCTTGACGCGGAGACCGAAGCGCTGGTTTGCGTTCCCGCAACCCTGCTTGCCCACGCCGCCGAGATCCTGTCGCGCACGCCGGTGCATGCCGGCGGCGAAGATTGCCACACCAAGGAGAGCGGCGCCTACACCGGCTGCATCTCGGCGGAAATGCTCAGGGATGCCGGTGCGAGCCATGTCATCGTCGGCCATTCCGAATGCCGCGAGCAACGCGGCGAGGATGACGCCACTGTCCAGGCCAAGGCATCCGCCGCGTGGCGTGCCGGGCTTGTTGCCATCATTTGCGTCGGCGAAACGCATGAGCAGCGTGAAGCGGGCGCCACGCTGGACGTGCTGTCGCGGCAGGTCGAGGGCTCAGTCCCGCCAAGCGCCACCCCGTCCAACACCATCATTGCCTATGAGCCGGTATGGGCGATCGGCACCGGCCTGACGCCGACAGCGGCCGACGTCGCTGCGGCACACGCACATATCCGCGAAAAGCTATCGGAAAAGCTCGGCGGCGTCGCGGCGAAGGTGCGCATTCTCTATGGCGGCTCGGTCAAGCCCTCCAACGCGGTCGAACTGCTCGGCGTCAGGAATGTCGACGGCGCGCTGGTTGGCGGCGCCAGCCTGAAAGCGGCGGACTTTCTCGGCATCGCCGAGGCCTATCGCAATATTGCTTGAAGACATTTTCCCTGCCGGACAGGGCTTCCGGTGCACGAAATCGTTGCAAAGGACGGGTTGCTTCCCATATTCCGGCCACGGGCTTGGAAATGCCGTCAAAGCATTGTATTGAGCCGCCTCCAATTCACCGGTCGTGTCCGCGGCCGGGCAAGGCCTTGCCAGGATAAACTATGGAAACCGTACTGATCGTCATCCATCTCATGGTCGTGCTCGCCCTTGTCGGCGTGGTGCTGCTGCAGCGTTCCGAAGGCGGTGGCCTCGGCATCGGTGGCGGGTCCGGCTTCATGACCGCGCGTGGTGCGGCCAATGCGCTGACGCGTGCGACGGCGATCCTGGCGGCTGCCTTCTTCGCCACCTCCTTGACCCTGTCGATCGTCGCCCGCTACGGCGAAAAGCCGATCGATATCCTGGACCGCGTGCCGGCGACCTCGGACGGCGCCGGCAAAGGCGTGCTCAACCAGTTGCCTGGAACCACAACTCCGGCGCCCGCGGGCACCACCACGCCGACGCCGCCTTCCGGCAACGATGCTTCGGCTCCTGCGACTGCCCCGGCCACTGCGCCTGCCGCCGGCTCGACGCCGCCGGCGACCAACGGCACGGCTCCCGCCGCACCGGCGACCCCGCAGGTTCCAAACCAGTAGTCCTCGGTGCCTGAACCGCGATCTGTGGTCGTTTGAACACAGTCGCGGCAAATGCAGCGAGATCACGAAGATTCGACGGGGTGAGGCATGGCCCCACGCTTGAGGCGGCCGCGCTTATTCGACTATAGATTGCACGCGGCATTTCCGGCGCCCTTGGGGGGCGCTGGGCGACGCCGTGGCAACAAGCATAGAACGATCGGATCTTCGCCATGCAGCTTCGCAGCTTCATTTTCCTGGGACTTTGCGCCGCACTCGGCGTGAGTTCCCCCGCTTTCGCAGGCGTTCCGGCCAATATGGCCGCACAGCCTTCGGCTGAAACAACTTCTGCCATCAACGTCGCCGTCAAGAGTGATGCGTCGCAATTGAAGCTTCTCAAGAAGAAGAAAAACCCGACGCCCGACGACCTCGCCCAGATCAAGAAGATCGAGGCCAAGATCGTTGCCGACAAGGAAGCCGCCAAAGCCAAGGCGCTCGAAGCCAGGAAGCTGGCAATGCGCGAGGCGGCAAAGGCCAAGGCCGACGCGGAACGGCAGGCGTTCCTTGCCAAGAAGGGCAAGAGCG
This sequence comes from Mesorhizobium sp. M7A.F.Ca.CA.002.15.2.1, assembly GCF_003998715.1. Classification (NCBI taxonomy): domain Bacteria; kingdom Pseudomonadati; phylum Pseudomonadota; class Alphaproteobacteria; order Hyphomicrobiales; family Phyllobacteriaceae; genus Mesorhizobium; species Mesorhizobium sp. M7A.F.Ca.CA.002.15.2.1. Next base: position 1,204 of record NZ_RZPI01000381.1, on the reverse strand, counting down.
CGCCGGCAACCGAGGTGGCCGATGCCAAGCCGGCCAAGAAGCAGGCTGCCAAGATCATCGAGCCTATCGAACCGATAGCGCCGATCCAGTCGGCCGAGCCGCTTCCGGCGGAGGCCATGAACGTCGCCCTGACCGGCAACAATGGCGAACTGCGCAGCGAAGTCATCGGCCAGAAGAAGCCGAGCGGCGGCGGCCTGTTCGCCGGCCTTTTCGGCGGGACGTCGTCCGGCTCCTCGATAAGCTATCTTCCCGAGACGCGGGCTCTCGATCAGGCTCTCGCCAAGAGGGAGGCCAAGAAGCAGTTCAAGGTGAAGCCGGAATTCGTGCCGCAGGACGTGGAATTCACTGGTTACGATGCCGGCACCATCGTCATCGACACCAGCGCGCGGCGCCTCTACCTCGTCGAATCATCTTCCACCGCGCGGCGCTACGCCATTGCGGTCGGTCGCGAGGGCCTGCAGTTCAAGGGCACGGTCGCGGTCGGTGACAAGCAGGAATGGCCGCGCTGGATCCCGACGCTGGACATGCAGAAGCGCGAGCCGAAGCATTACGGCCAGTATAAGGACGGCATGCCTGGCGGTGGCCAGAATCCGCTCGGCGCCCGCGCCATCTATCTCTATGACGGCAAGAAGGACACGCATCTGCGCATCCACGGCACCATCGCGCCGCAGTCGATCGGAACCAGCGCCTCTAATGGCTGCTTCCGCATGATCAACGAGCACGTCATGGATCTCTACAGCCGCGTCAGGGTTGGCACCAAGGTCGTCATCATCTGACGTTTTCGTCATCCTGCCGAAAGGGCCGGCTCAGCCGGCCCTTTTGTTTTGCCCTGTTCACGATCCGAGCGCCTTCTTGGGAAAAAACCTTCGCGGTGGTTTTTTCTCTGGCGGAATCAATCCGGCCGCGTTAAGCGATGACTCCCATGGCGCGATATGTATTCATCACAGGCGGCGTGGTTTCCTCACTTGGAAAAGGCATTGCCGCAGCGGCCCTTGGGGCTCTCCTGCAGGCGCGAGGCTATCGCGCACGCATCAAAAAACTCGATCCCTATCTCAATGTCGATCCGGGGACGATGTCGCCGTACCAGCATGGCGAGGTTTTCGTCACCGACGATGGTGCGGAAACCGATCTTGATCTTGGCCATTACGAGCGCTTCACAGGCCGCTCCGCCAACCAGCAGGACAACATCACCACCGGCCGCATC
>NZ_RZPI01000380.1:0-5409 GCF_003998715.1 Mesorhizobium sp. M7A.F.Ca.CA.002.15.2.1 | reverse complement strand
GACAGGCCCAGATGCCGTCATTGATGTAGAGCCGCTTGCCCTTGCGGATCGCCTCGCGGGTGTTGGTACCCAAAATGCCGTCGACGGTGCCGACATCGTAGCCCTTGGCTTCCAGCTTGGTCTGCAACGCCTTCATCTGCTCATTGTTGAGACCGGTCTCGGGATTGCGCGGGTCCAGCGGCGGCGCGCCTGCCAGCCGTGCGGCAAGGTTGGCTGCCGTCAGCGCATAGGTGAAGGACTGATTCCATTCGAGATAAACGTCGAAATTGTCGTAGGTGAGGAAGGCTGGCCCCTTGCGGCCCATCGGCAGCGCGAGGCCTGCTTTCAGGCCGTTATCGACCAGCGGCGCGCCGCTGGGGTAGGTGACGCCCCATTGCGCCCACTGCGACAGCGGCAGCTTGTTGGTGCGACCGGTCTGATCCCACGGCATGTCTTCGGGCACGCGGACTTCCTGGATCCAGGGCTGGTCGCGTTTCCAGCCGCGCGACAGCACCTTGTTGGCAGTGGTCATGATCACATCAGGCACGCTGCCGCGCAGGTCGATCTTGCCGTCGCCGTCGCCGTCGACGCCGCGTGCCAGATAGTCGGAGGGCAGGATCTGCGTCTGGCCGATCTCGCCGGCCCAGGCGCCCCTGACATCGGCCGGCAGCACGCCGCGATCGATCAGTTCCAGAAGCGGCACCAGCTGTTGCCGGAAGAGCTGCGGCCGGCGGCAATCATGGGAAAGCGTCACCAGGGCGCTCAGCGTGTGGAAGTCGCCCTGCACGGCGCCGAAATCGGTCTCCAGCGCCCAGAAGGCGGCGATGATCGGCGCCTGGACGCCGAACTGCTGGTCGGCGCGGGCGAAGACATCCGCGTATTTCTTCATGTTCGCCGCACCTTGCTTCAGGCGATAGGCCGAGATCATCCGGTTGGAAAACTCGACAAAGGTTTGGGTGAAGACGCCCTGGGCGCGGTCGCGCGCCAACACCTTGTCATCTAAGGTTGCCGCTTCAAGGGCGTCGAGACCCACTGCACCTACGCCGGCCGCCTTGGCTTCCGCGGCGACGCCCTGCTTCCAGGATTCGAAGTCGCCGCCGCATTCCTGCGCCATCGCCGGCAAGGCCGTGGCGCACAGGGTCAGCGCAGCCGCGAGGACTTTGGAACGCAGTCGCATCAGCTTCCTTTCGAAACGAACAGGGGGTCATTTGTTGTGCTCCCCCCCGGGAAGCCCAACGCCCTGAATTACCGGCGGTTGCACTCTTTCCCGCTGGCTGTGTCGAAAAGCAGGCGGCAGGCCCGGTGTCAACGGTGTTCTGCGGCAGCTTCTCTGCTGGAGTGATTTGATGCAGGGCAGTGCTGCCGTTGCACCGGTTCAACGGAAGCTCTGCTGGAGTGATTTGATCCAGGGCGGTGCTGCCGTTGAACCTGACGTCAACGGGTGTTCTGCCGCAGCCATTTGTTCCAGGCGGCTTCGCTGCCGTTGAAGACGTTGATGTCGGACTTGCCGGTCATGCCGGGAACGATGCCGGTTCCGGTGTACTGCCAGAAGGTGAAGGGGTGGCTGCCGTATTTCTCACGCGGATGGCCGGCGACGGAACGCAGCCAGTAGGGATAGCCGCGGAACCCTGACAGCCCGTTGTCGTCGAAGAAGTCGACGGAAGTGTAGATGATCGGCTTCTTGCCGTAATGGCGTTCGACGATTTCGAGGAAGGTGGTCATCTCCGCGCGCACCGTGGCGGCGTCGGGACGCAGCCTGCAGGTCGGCGATTGCGGGTTCCATTCCATATCGAGGACCGGCGGCATCGCCGAGCGATCGACGGGGACGTTGCGGATGAACCAGCGCGCCTGAACGGCAGCCGGGGTGCAGAAATAATAGAAATGATAGGCGGCTCGCGGAATCCCGTTGGCCTTCGTGCGCGCCCAATGCTCGCTGAAATACTCGTCGAAACGGTCGCCGCCCTCGGTCGCCTTGATGAAGGCGAAGGAGATGCCGCTGGCCCTGGCAGCCGGCCAGTCGACCGAGGTCTGGTATTTGGAAACATCGGTGCCGTGGACGGCATAGTTCCACGGCGCGCCGCTCTCCCATTCATGCGGCTTGGAGTCGGCAAAGCGCGGCGCGCGCACGGCAACCGTCGGGCTGCTCGAAGCGGATGGCGACAGCGGCGAGAGATCGTCGACGGTCGAGCAAGCACCAAGCAGCGCTAGCATGATCAGGCCCGCAAGACGGCGCATCGCAATTCCCGAGCCGGATTCAGCCGGTCGCTGATGGGTCTCTACACTGATGGCCTGCTTTGTGATCGGGCCCCCTCCGAACGATCGCCCCACAGCATCGCTCAGCATATCCTGTGATCGCCGATCATGGTTGATAATCCGTTGATGGCGCTCGACAAGCATTGTGATTTGCGGAAGCAATGGCGGCAAATCGATGACATAAGGGTCGCGCAGGGCCCGGAGGAAATAAATGCGGATCGTGGTCAAGATCGTCAAATGGCTGCTTGGCCTGATCGTCCTGGCGGTCGCAGCACTTTTGCCTGGCTTTATATCGCGCCACCGGAGTTGATCAGGGTCGGCTCGGGCTACTCGGCCAAGATCGTCTGTTCGAACGTTTTTATCGCCGGCCGCGATCCCAATGAGGTGCTGGCCGTCGACGTGCAGGCACCCGGGCATCCCCTGCTGCGGTTAATGCGGGTTTCGGTGGACAAGAACAGGGGAACGGTGTCTGCCGGCCTGTTCGGTTTCCTCGGCAAGAGCGTCGCCGTAGCCCGCGACGGGCTTGGCTGCGCTTCGGTTCCGGACGGCGACGTAGGAAAGGTGCGGCGGACCGCGATCCAAGCGGAGCCGTCCGCAGTCACCATGGGCGACCTGTGGCCGGAAGGCGAACGGGTCGAGGCATCACAGGATCCGGTTGTTGCCAAGCTGCTGGATGATGCGGCGCTGATCGGCACCGGCATGCGCGCGGTGGTGGTGGTCAAGAATGGCCGTGTCGTCGCCGAGCGCTACGGCGATGGCTTTTCCGCCAGGACGCCGCTGCTCGGCTGGTCGATGACCAAAACAGTGAATGCCGCCATCGTCGGTACGTTGGTCAAGGACGGCAAGATGGCTTTCGACAACAAAAACCTGTTCGCGCCGTGGAAGGCGGACGGCCGCGCCGCGATCAGCCTTGCCGACATGATGGCGATGTCGAGCGGGCTGGAGTTCAACGAGGATTATGGCGACGTCGCCGACGTCACGCGCATGCTCTATCTCGAACCTGACATGGCGGGCTTTGCCGAATCCAAGCCGCTGGCTGCAGAGGTCGGCAAACAGTTTTCCTATTCGAGCGGCACGGCGGTGATGCTGTCGCGCCTCTGGCAGGACGCGGTCGGCGACAAGGCCAGGGCGCTGACGTGGCCGCGCACGGCGCTATTCGAGCCGCTCGGCATGCACAGCGCGGTGCTTGAAACGGACGAGCAGGGCACCTTCGTCGGCTCGTCCTATCTCTACGCGACCGCGCATGACTGGGCGCGCTTCGGCCAGTTCCTGCTGCAAGGCGGGGTGTGGAACGGCAACCAGATCCTGCCGGCCGGTTTCGTCGACTGGATGCGCGAGCCGGCATCCGCCTCGAAGGTCTACGGCAAGGGCCAATTGTGGATCGAGGCCCCGGGCGATGAGGAAAACCCCGGCGCCGGCGTCGCGGCAGGCCTGCCCAAGGACACGTACTGGATGGAAGGCCATGACGGGCAGACGGTTGCCATCATTCCCTCGGAGCAGTTGGTGGTGGTGCGGCTGGGGCTGACGCCTGCCAAGCTTGGCTATCGGCCGCAGACGATGGTGGGGGCGCTGATGAAGGCGCTGCATTAAGGTGCATTGACATTCAGGTGAGGTCGGCCTGCAAATGGCGGTTTCACCTTGGCTAGCCGCGCGGCCCGATAACCGCCAGCCAGGCATAGCCGCGATAAAGCGTGCCGAAACGGAAGCTTGCGCCGGTTCGCCGAGATTCCGATTCCAGCACTTCGCGCAACGATTCACGCGGCGCGACGTGGAATTTTTTCAGCCAGCCGCGCAGCAGCGCACGGAACCAGCCGGGCAGCCCTTCCTGCTGGCCGAAATCGACGATGTGCAGCGAACCGTTCGGCGACAGGGCGGCAAGTGCCGCCGATACTGTTTTTTCCCAGCCGGGGATCATCGACAGCGAATAGGACACGAAGACACGGTCGAAGCGTTCGACATCGAAGAGTGCCCGGGCATCGAAATCGGTGGCATCGCCCCTAGCCAATATGACGCGACCGGACAGGCCCTCGCGGTCGATCGCCTTTCCGGCCGTCTCCAGCATTTCGGCCGAAATATCGAGGCCGAAAAAGCGCGCGTCGGGATAGTGACGGGCGGCGAGGATGACGTTGCGGCCGGTGCCGCAGCCGAGTTCCAGCACGGTGCCACCGGCAGGCACGTCGAGCCCCGAGATCATTGGGTCGCGGCCGAGCAGGTAGTATTTGCGGGTCAGGTCGTAGATGTGGCGCTGCCAGCGGTAGACGCCGTCCATCAGTTCGGCATGATTGGCCTTGAATTCGGGGCTGGCCGGCAGCTCGCTGCTGCTCATGCCGCGCGCTTTACGTAGAGATGGAAGCCGCCATAGATGGCCGAGCGGTCGCGGGCCGAAAATTCCCGCGAAGCCTGGTCCTGATAGTCCCATTGGTCGAGCAGCGAACTGGAGACGCGACCCGGCAGCAGGCTGGGCTCGGCGGCGGTGCGGAAGATGACGCGGGCGCCGGCCGAAGCCGTGCGGGTGATTTCCGCCCACAGCGCGTTGAGCTGATCGTCGGTCATCCAGTCCTGTGCGTCGAGCAGGACGAAGCGGTCGACCGCGCCTGCATCCTTGCCGGCGAGAAACTCGATCAGATTGGCATGGTGGATGGCGACGCGGCCGACATTGCCGCGGATGGTCTCGTAATTCTGCTTTTCGAGATAGGCGGGCAGGGCGGCCTCGCCGGGGTTCGGATAGCGGCGGGCAAAGGCCTGCCAGGCGAAGTAGTTATTCTCCAGCGGAAAATCGCAAGCGAGTTTTTCCAGCCGGGCTTTCAGCACGCTGGCCATGGTGCCGTCGCCAGAAGTGATCAGCGAATCGTACTGCGCCGGTGGAATGCCGAGGCCGAACAGCGAAGCCTTGCGCGACGTCGCCCATCTCAAAAGCTTGTTGTCGAAGACCGGCGCCAACTCCTCGTTGAAGAAGCGGCGCTGCTCGCCGATGTTCCTGGCCTGCATGATGCCGGCTGGGTCGACGCCGAAGAATTTTCCCGTGCGATGGCCCATGGCGATGAACAAGCCGAGCAGGCCGGTCTGGTAGAAATTGCGGTCGAACACAGTGATGCGACGGCGCCCGCGCCAGTTGCGGCGCTCCCAGTAGTGACGGCTGACAGGATCGAGATGCGGCGCGATGAAACGGTCATACGC
>NZ_RZPI01000037.1:0-17188 GCF_003998715.1 Mesorhizobium sp. M7A.F.Ca.CA.002.15.2.1 | reverse complement strand
TTGCAGCTGCCGCACCGCTTCCTCCATGCGCAGCGTGTTCCAGTAGACATTGGGCGTCAGATTGGTCTGTTCCTTGAACAAAGCGAAGAAATGCGGTCGCGACAGGCCGACGCTGCGCGCCACGTCGTCGAAGCAGATGCGCTCGCAGACATTGGCTCTCATCAACTGGATTGCCTTGCGGACACGAAAATCCTGCATGGTGTTGATGCGGACACGGGCCTCCTGCGGCGCCGAGGCGTCGGCGGCGTCGAGCACGCTATCGATGAAACGCTCGATCTCGTAGTTGGCGATATCGTCGACGCTCTCATTGTCGCTGAGGTGGTCGAGCAGATTGGCGGCGGCCTGATGCAGCCACGGTTCCAGCGTGATCGCGGCTTGTGAAAACAGCGGCGCCGACGAAGGCAGGTCGCGGCGGCGCCGCGCCCAGTCGGGATCGATGTAGAAGGCGAGAAACAGACCGGGCGTCCCGTTTTGCGACAGAACATGGCTGTGCGGCTGGAAGGAGTTGATGCCGGCGGCCGTTCCAGGCCCAAGCCGGACGGTCTCGCGGCCGATGGTCATTTCGCCGGCCGTACCTTCCAGCCAGATGATGAGATGGGCCTCGACATGGGCATGGGTGACGAAGTCGCTTGCGACATTCAGGATAGAAACATGTCCGAACCGGCCCCAGTAGAGCCTGATCGCTTCCGTCATGGGTATATCCTCCCGCAGGCGACTGGCCTCCCTTCGCCTGCAGTGGGGATTGTGCGGCCGAGTTCGGGGCCGCGTCAAGACGCGCGCGGGCGGCGAGGGCGAATGACGGCCAGTGAGGCCGGATTTTCAGACTGAGCGATACGCACTGGAACGAATGGCGGTCGGGAGAATTGCCAACCTCAAACCGAAGCCGTCATGCCGCCATCGACATACAGCGTATGGCCGTTGACGAAGGACGAGGCATCTGACGCCAGAAACACGGCGGCGCCGATCAACTCGTCGACATTGCCCCAGCGCCCGGCCGGCGTGCGCTTTTCCAGCCAGGCGGAAAATTCGGGATTGTCGACCAGCGCCTGGTTCATCTCGGTGCGGAAATAGCCGGGCGCGATCGCATTGATCTGCAGGCCGTGTTTGGCCCAATCGGCGCACATGCCCCTTGTCAGGTTGCGGATCGCGCCCTTGGTGGCGGTGTAGGGCGCGATGTTCGGCCTTGCCAGTTCGCTCTGCACCGAACCGACGTTGATGATCTTGCCCTTGCCGCGCGGGATCATGTGGCGGGCGACCGCCTTGGCTGCATGGAAGGCGCCCGACACATTGGTCTTGAACAGGCGCTCCCATTGCTCCTCGGGAAAGTCCTCGAGCGGGGCGCGGAATTGTATGCCGGCATTGTTGATGAGGATGTCGATGGCGCCGATCTCGGCCTCGATGCGGGCAATGTCCTCATTGACCGCCTGAAAATCGGTGACGTCGAATACCGAGGCGTGCGCCTTGAAGCCGGCGTTGCGCAGCTTTTCGACGGCGCTGTCGATCCTGGCGGCGTCGCGGCCGTTCAGCACCACGCTTGCCCCATGTTCGGCCAGGCCCCGAGCCAGCGCGAAGCCGATGCCCTGGCCGGAGCCGGTCACCAGCGCCAGCCGGCCCTCGAGGCTGAACAGGGAGTTGGCCATCAAACCGTCTTTTGTTTGACCATGATCTCCGGACAAACGGTTCCGTTTGTCCGAGAAAACCGGTTTCCACTTTTCGGGATCATGGTTCTAGTCGCTGCGGCGGAAATTGCGGATGCGGTCGAACAGCACCGCCAGCAGGATGGCGCCGCCGATGAAGACGCCTTGCCAGAAGGCATTGATGCCGAGCAGGCCGAGACTGTTGCGGATCACCTCGATCAGGGCCGCGCCGACGATGGCGCCGAAGGCGGTGCCGACGCCGCCGGCCAGATTGGCGCCGCCGATGACGGTGGCGGCGATTACCTGCAGCTCCATGCCGGTGCCGAGATTGGTGGTGACGGCACCCAGCCAGCCGGTCTGGATGATGCCCGCAATGCCCGCCGACAGCGCCGAGATCATGTAGACGGCAACCTTGATCTGGCGCACCGGAACGCCGGTCAGCGTTGCCGCGTGCTCATTGCCGCCGATGGCGAAGATATGGCGGCCGAACTTGGTCCAGCGCAGGATGAAGCCGGTGATCAGCGCCAGAAGGATCATGTAAAGCACCGGGTTGGCGATGCCGAACACCCAGGCGCCGCCGCCCAATGACAGAAGCTTGGCATGGTCCGGCCCGAACTGGAAGACCACCGTGTTGTTGGAGGCGACCATGGCGAGGCTTCGGGCGATCGACAGCATGCCGAGCGTCACCACGAAGGGTGGAAAGCCGAGATAGGCGATCAGCACGCCGTTGAAGGCGCCAATGGCGAGCGCGGTGGCAATCGAGGCCAGGATGCCGACCTCGATCGAGTAGCCGGCATGCATGGTGACGGCCAGCACCATCGACGACAGGCATAGCACCGAGCCGACCGACAGGTCGATGCCGCCGGTGATGATGACGAAGGTCATGCCGAGCGCGATGATGGCGACGAAGGTGATGTTGCGGGTGATGTTGTAGAGGTTCTTCGAGGTGGCGAAAGCGTCGGTGGCAAACGACAGGAACACGCAGGCAAGGATGACCGCGATCACCACCCAGAAAGTCTGGCTGGCAAACAGTCTCGCGGCCAAGGATTGCTGCTTATGCTCGATCGGCTGGTCAATTGTCAGTGCCATCGTCGACCTTCATCTGCTGTGCGTGGTGGAATTCGCTTGAAATCAAACCTGTTCGATAGCGCCGGTGATCAGCCCGGTGACTTCCTCGGGCGAGCTCGACGCAATCGTCTTGTCGGCGACCTTGCGCCCGCGCCGCATGACGATGACGCGGTCGGCGACGGTGAACACGTCAGGCATGCGGTGGCTGATCAGAACGACGGCGATGCCCTGATCGCGCAAATGGCGGATAAGGTTCAGCACTTCGGCGACCTGGCGCACCGAGATCGCCGCCGTCGGTTCGTCCATCAGCACGATCTTGGCCTGCGACAGCATGGTGCGGGCAATCGCCACCGCCTGGCGCTGGCCGCCCGACATCTGCTTGACGAGGTCGCGCGGACGGGTCTCGGACTTCAATTCGGCGAAGAGCTGGCCGGCACGCTTGTACATCGAGGCATAGTCGAGGATCCGGAACGGCCCGACGCCGCGCCGCAACTCACGGCCGAGATAGACATTGGCGGCGGCAGTCAGATTGTTGCAGAGCGCAAGGTCCTGGTGGACGATCTCGATGCCGTGCTGGCGGGCTTCCGCCGGCTTGTGCAGGATCAATTCCTTGCCGTCCATGTGCATGGTGCCATGGCTCGGGCGGAAATTGCCAGCGATCATCTTGACCAGCGTCGACTTGCCGGCGCCGTTGTCGCCCATCAGGCCGACCACCTGTCCGGGCTCGATCGACAGCGAAACGTCGTTGACGGCCTGGATGGCGCCGAAATGCCTTGAGATGTTGGTGAGTTCGAGAACCGCCACCAGCCTTTGCCTCCCCGTGCTTTGCGACCTGCAGCTGTTACCGGCGTGGATGCCGACGCTGCTTTGGCCTCGCTCTCCCCGGCTCCTCCCGAAGACGGCGTTAGCGTTCTTTTACGCAAAAGCCGGCGCACGTCAATCAATTGTCGGACGAATTGGGCCAGGACTATTTTAAAAATCCGTTTTGTAGGACAAATAGCATTGACGTTGGCGCCAAGCCGATATTAGCTAAGCGTCGGAGGAGATTATGCCGATCCCCGCTGGCGGTCGCCGGCCGGAATTGGCGGAGGTTTGACGGTCCAGGATCCGGCGGCACCTGTGTGTGAGCTGATCTGAAGCCGAATCTGGAAATGCTTATCGATCTGTCCTGGCGACACGAGCGCTCGCGAAACGACCCTCGGTCATCACGCATCCGGTCGATCTGTATGGCGGGCACGCCGTGTCCGTTTGTTTCAAGGGAGGACTGACATGAGGAAAACACTTTTGCTCGCCGCCGTCGCCGCCATGGCGTTGGGTGCCGGGCCGGCTTTGGCCAAGAAACAGCTCGTCATTGTCGTGAAAGGTCTCGACAATCCGTTCTTCGAGGCCATCCACCAGGGCTGCGAGAAATGGAACAAGGAAAACGCCAGCTCGGAATATGAATGCTTCTACACCGGTCCGGCGTCGACTTCGGACGAGGCCGGCGAGGCGCAGATCGTCCAGGACATGCTGAGCAAGGCCGACACGGTGGCGATGGCGATCTCGCCGTCCAACGCGCCGCTGATCGCGCAGACGATCAAGAGTGCCAATCCGTCGATCCCGATCATGACGGTCGATGCCGATCTCAGCAAGGAAGACGCAGGTCTTCGCAAGACCTATCTCGGTACCGACAATTACCTGATGGGCAAGAAGATCGGCGAGTACATCAAGAAGGGCAAGCCGAATGGTGGCACGATCTGCACCATCGAAGGCAACCCGGCAGCCGACAACATCCTGCGCCGTGCGCAAGGCATGCGTGACGCACTGTCGGGCAAGGAGGGCCTCGCCGCACTTGCCGGTGAAGGTGGCTGGACCGAAGTCGCCGGCTGCCCGGTGTTCACCAACGACGATGGCGCCAAGGGCGTGCAGGCGATGACCGACATCCTCGCCGCCAACCCCAAGCTGGACGCCTTCGGCATCATGGGCGGTTGGCCGCTGTTCGGCGCGCCGCAGCCCTATCGCGATCTGTTCGGACCGCTCAAGGACCGGATCGCCAGCAACGACTTCGTCATCGGCGCTGCCGACACGATCGGCGACGAGATTGCGATCGCTCGTGACGGCCTTGTAACGGCTCTGGTCGGCCAGCGGCCGTTCGAAATGGGCTACAAGGCACCGTCGGTGATGATCGACCTGATCGAAGGCAAGGCGGTCGCCGATCCGGTGTTCACCGGCCTCGACGAGTGCACCAAGGATACGGTCGACACCTGCATCCAGAAGTAGGTTCTCGATTTCGGGGCGCCCGGCTGCGGGCGCCCCGTCATTCCTGGACGGAAGCGATAATTCCCGAACGGACGCAATGGTTGGGGCAACCGGCTCCGGCTTTGCTGCGCCCGTGATCTGGATTTTTCGGCAACGAGATCGGCGCCCGTGCGGTTCGGACCAGTCCGGACGACAGACGGTCGACGCATTGGAACGTGGATGCCGGACGAGAAGTCAAGCAAGCGAACCGACCGGGCCAAGGCACAAGCCAGCCACGGCCCGGCTGTCATGCGCAAGGCCGGTGCCGCGCATTTTGCGGGAGCGAGCGTCCATGTCTCGCTGGCCGGCGAGATCGGCCTGCGGATCGTGCGTGGCGACTATCCGCCCGGCACCATCCTGCCCAACGAGTCCAGATGGGCCGAGATCTTCAATGTCAGCCGTTCGGCGGTGCGCGAAGCCATCAAGATGCTGATGGCGAAAAGCCTGTTGGCCTCACGCCCCAAGATCGGCAGCTGGGTCGAGCCGAAGGAGCGCTGGAACCTGCTCGACCGCGACGTGCTGGCCTGGTACGCGACGGCGCCCGACCGCGAGGCGTTCCTGCGAACCGTGCAGGAGTTTCGTCATATCATCGAGCCGGAAGCATCGGCCTTTGCAGCCATACGGCGCAGTGACGAGCAAATGGCGGAAATCAGCCAGGCCTGCCGCGAGATGGGCGAAGCCTTGAGCCTGCAGGAGCGTATCCGCGCCGATACGCGCTTTCATCTGGCCATCCTGCGCGCCTCCGGCAACGACCTTCTGGTGCCGCTCGGCGTGCTGATCGAGTCGGCGCTCGACCATCTTTTCGCATTCACGACACAGCAGGTCGCCGATCAGCGCCAGGCGCAGAAGCTGCATGAGGCGATCGAAAAGAACATCCGCCTGCAGCGCCCGGCCGCCGCGCGCAACGCCGTGCACAAGCTGCTTGCGGATACCGATGAAGGGATCGGGCGCTGGAGGCGGTGATCGGCGCCTGCGTTGGGCAATCGGTTAAATGGTCTGCTTCTTGCCATCCTTCATCGGCATCAGGTCGACGCCGTTCACCTTCCCGATATGCGTTGCCAGCATCGGTACGAATTGCTCGGCCGGGCCGGTTGCGTGGGCACCGGCGAAGGCGTTCTTGGTGGCGTTGCCGAGCGGGTTGGCAATGCCGGCCGCACCCGCCATCGATTCCAGATAGGTCAGGTCCTTGAAGGCGTTGGCGATGGTGAATTTGTGCGCGTCGCGGTCACCTTCCAGCGTCCAGCGCATGAAGGTCTGGTAGAAGCCGCAATCCATGCGGCCATTGCGGATGACGCTGTCGAAGCGCGGCGGCGAGATGCCGACCTTCTCAGCCAGTGCCAGTGCCTCGGAATAGATCGCGGCGTAGCCGAGCGAGATGAAATTGTTGAGCAGCTTCATGCGATGGCCATCGCCGGTGTCGCCGATATGGACGATGCGGCCGGCCCAGGTTTCGATTACCGGTTTCACCCTGGCAAAGAGGGTGTCCGGCGCGCCGACCATGGCGTCGAGTGTGCCTTCCCAGGCTTCCTTCGGCGTGCGGCTGAGCGGTGCGTCGACAAAATCGATGCCGAGCGCCTTGAGTTCAGCGGCAAGCGCAATGGTCGAGACGGGGTCGGAGGTCGAGCAGTCGACGACGACGGAACCTTTCTTCAAACCCTCCTTGAGGCCGCCCGGGCCGCGAATGATGGCTTCGACCTCGCGCGAACCGGTGACGCAGATGAAGACGATTGTCGATGCCGCCGCCACATCGCGCGAGGTCGATGCTTCGGTGGCGCCGCGGCCAAGCAGGTCTTCCGCCGGCTTGCGGTTCTTGCGGCCGAGAAAGGTCAGGCTGTAGCCCTTGTCGACGATGTTCTTGGCGATCCCGTGGCCCATCAGGCCAAGCCCGATGAAGCCGATCTTTTCGCTCGCGGCAGTCGTGTTCATGTCTTCAAGTCCTGTTGCAATGATTGATGTCAGGCGCTGCCGTTTTGCAGGCGAGGGTGGTTGCGGATGGCGATATTGTCTGACAATACACATAAATTCCTGAGGATGTGGAGAGCAAAATGACGAAGCGGATCATGTTCACCGGCGGCAGCGGCAAGGCCGGACGCCATGTCGTCCAGTATCTGGTCGAGCAAGGCTGCCAGGTGCTCAACATCGACACCAGGCCGCTCGACAACCCCAAGGTGCGCACGCTGATCACCGACATCACCGACAGCGGGCAGGTGTTCAACGCACTGTCGAGCTATATGGGCCTGCATGAATTCGACCCCTCGCTGCGTCCGCAGCCGGTCGATGCGGTGGTGCATTTCGCCGCCATCCCGCGCATCATGATCACCACCGACAACGAGGTGTTCCGCATCAATGCGCTCGGCACCTACAATGTCATCGAGGCGGCAGTTAAGCTCGGTATCCGAAAGGTAATCATCGCCTCCAGCGAGACCACCTATGGGCTGGTCTTCGCCAACGAGCCGCGCGATCCAAAATATTTCCCGCTCGACGAGGAGTATGACGTCGATCCGATGGACAGCTATGCCTTGTCCAAGGTCGTCAACGAGAAGACGGCGCGGGCCTTCGCGCAGCGCAACGGCACCGACATTTATGCCCTGCGCATCGGCAACGTCATCGAGCCGCACGAACATTCGCTGTTTCCGAAATGGTTCGCCGATCCGGGTTTCCGCAAGCGCATCGCCTGGAGCTATGTCGACGCGCGCGACCTTGGCCAGATCACGCTGCGCGCCATAGAGAAGGACGGGCTCGGCTATCAGGTGTTCAACGCGGCCAATGACGACACCTCGTCCGACCTGCCGACAGCCGAACTCTTGAAGCGGTTCTACCCCGGCGTGCCGGTCAAGGCCGAACTCGGCGAATACGAGACGCTGCTCTCCAACCGCAAGGCGCGTGACGTGCTGGGCTTCCGCCCGGAGCATAGCTGGCGCAAATACGTCAAGCAGGCCTAGGCATGTCGACACTCAGGTGATGCCGGCCTGCGAATGACGGCTTTCTGCGCTTCCGCCTTCGCCGGCCGAAGCACTTATGAGTGGTCGTGGCAGTCAAGGCTACGGCCGGCGTAGGCCGATGCTCACGTACCCAAAAGTACGCTGCGCTCCGGTTCTCGAAATCCGTCATTCTCGGCTCGGCCTGACCTGAATATCGACATGCCAATCAAGCGGCGGATCGGGGCTGATCTGTGCACAGCGGGCAGCTTTGCGATGCAAGCCGCTTGCTGCGCTTGACAGCCTGCTTAATACGGACTTTCTGGACCCCATGCGGGACGCGAAGCCGAACAAGGAAAAATCGTTGGGGAAAGCGGCCTCCGGGGACCGTCCGGGCGGCGTTCGCCGGGCGGACGCCGCGCGTATTCCCGGCTCCAGCGTCCACGCCTCGCTGGCCAGTGAAATCGGCCTCAGGATCGTGCGCGGCGATTATCCGCCTGGCACCATCCTGCCCAATGAAGCGAAATGGTCGGAGACCTTCAGCGTCAGCCGCTCGGCGGTGCGCGAAGCGATCAAGATGCTGATGGCCAAGAGCCTTTTGGCCTCACGTCCCAAGATCGGCAGCTGGGTCGAGCCGAAGGAACGCTGGAACCTGCTCGATCGCGATGTGCTGGCCTGGTACGCGACGTCGCCGGACCGCGAAGTGTTCCTCAAGACGGTGCAGGAATTCCGCCATATCATCGAGCCGGAAGCGACCGCGTTCGCCGCGATGCGAAGAACCGACGAGCAGATGGCCGAGATCAGCCTGGCCTGCCGTGAGATGGGCGCGGCGACGAGCCTGCAGGAGCGGACCCGCGCCGACACGCGCTTCCATCTCGCCATCCTGCGGGCTTCGGGCAACGACCTGCTGGTGCCGCTCGGCGTACTGATCGAATCCGCCTTCGATCATCTCTTTGCCTATACGACACGGGAGATCGACGATCTCAACCACGCGCAGAAGCTGCACGAGGCGATCGAGAAGAACATCCGCCTGCAGCGCCCCGACGCGGCGCGCAATGCTGTGCGCAAATTGCTCGCCAACACAGACGGCGTCATCCGCGCCCGGTAAGGCCGGACCGGCCGCTAATCATCCTTGTCCCGTCCGAAGGCGCTGCGCAGTTCGTCCTTGGCGTCCTCAAGCACTTTTTTGCGCGCGGCAGGCAAGTTCTTGCCGGCGCGGTTGATGTAAAAATTCAGCATCGACATGGCGGATTGGAAAGGCTCGGCCTTGCGCCTGTGGCTGTGTTCGGCGGATCGTTTCAGCGAGGCGGCGATCTTCCTGGCGTCGTCGGATTCGAAGACGTGATCCTCAAGATCCATTGCGTTGCTGTGCTCGGTCACCTCGGCCGACCATTTTTTCCTGGTGGCGGTCATCGCAGGACTCCTTTGCGGGGTGGGTTGCCGGGAAACTCCGCACATCGGTATCGGTTCCGCCCTGGCTCTGGAGCCACGGATTTGCCCGCTGTGGCGCTGCTGCGGCCTGAGAATGCGCCGATAGTGGCGCAAACGGCAGCCGATCTCCGAGACCGCCGACAGGAAACGCCTTGACCCGAACCGACAGCCTCCAGCCCGGCCCCGGCATCGACAGCTCCTATGCCTGGATGCGGCTTGCCATCTCGATGCTGCTGGCGACGATCGGCGCCGTGGGCATGTGGGCTGTCGTCGTCGTGCTGCCCGCCGTGCAGGCCGAGTTCGGCGTCGACCGCGCCGCGGCGTCCATGCCTTACACGGCGACCATGGTCGGTTTCGCCGCCGGCAACGTGCTGGTCGGCCGCGCCATCGACCGGATGGGTTACTGGATCCCGGCGCTGATCTCTTCGATTGCGCTTTCCGCGGGCCTGCTGCTCGCGGCGCTGTCGACCTCGATCCTGCAATTCACGCTTGCCCAGGGGGTGCTGATCGGTATCGGCACGTCGGTGATCTTCGGGCCGCTGATCGCCGATATCTCGCACTGGTTCAACCGCCGTCGCGGTGTTGCGGTCACGGCGGCGGCGGCCGGCAATTACCTTGCCGGGGCGTTGTGGCCGACCATCATGCCGACGCTGATGAAGGCGGAGGGCTGGCGCTTCACCTATGCGGCAATCGGCATCTTCTGCCTGGTGACAATGGTGCCGCTGGTGCTGATGCTGCGGCGCGGTGCCCCGGCGGCGGCCGTCGCGGGTTCGCCCGGAAGCCGGTCGGTGCAGCCGATCTCGCTGTCGCCGGCGGCCTTGCAGGTGCTGCTGGTCGTCGCCGGGCTCGGCTGCTGCGTGGCGATGTCGATGCCGCAAGTGCATATCGTCGCCTATTGCATGGACCTTGGCTACGGCGTCGCACATGGCGCCGACATGCTGTCGATCATGATGGCGGGCGGCGTCGTCAGCCGGCTGGCGTCCGGCTTCCTCGCCGACCGTATCGGCGCCGTGTGGACATTGATGATCGGCTCGGTCCTGCAGTGCCTGTCGCTGCTGTTCTACATCCCGTTCGACGGGCTTGCCTCGCTCTATGTGGTGTCACTGGTGTTCGGCTTGTCGCAGGGCGGCATCGTGCCTTGCTACGCGATCATCGTGCGCGATTATATGCCGGCCAGAGAGGCCGGCCAGCGTATCGGCATCGTCATGATGGCGACCATCTTCGGCATGGCGATCGGCGGCTGGATGTCGGGCTGGATCTACGATTTGACCGGCTCTTATGCGGCTGCGTTCCTGAACGGCATTGCCTGGAATATTTTGAATATACTGGCGATCGTTCTGTTATTGTGGCGGTCGCGGCGATCATTGACGGTTGCAGCTTAAGCCTTATTCCGGGCGCACAAAATGCATCTCGATCTTCACGGTAAGCCCATTCTTCTAACAATAGCGGTGTGGGCCTGCGCCGCGGGATGCCTCGCAGGCGCCGCCGCAATTTTCTATTCGATTATCCTGGTGCTCGGCAGAACCGGGGCGCTTGTAGACACTACTGAGGAAAGATCACTTGGTTGGAGCGAGCGAGCCGGCCGCAGGAATAGCCGTTTCAACAGATTTCTTGTTGCTGACGAATTCCGATCGCTTCGCAAGCTCCTGTTTGGAGCATGGGCCGGATTTTTAGTCTCGTTTGGTCTTCTTTCTCTGCTGATTTTTCTCTTTGGGGAGCGGACATTGACCTAGCGTCGAGAAGGAAGCGCGCGGATAAATATCCCACTTTGACCAACATATGACGGCTGCGGGCGCGATGGCTTCCGATCTGTATCTTGCGAGGACTCGATTTTGACCAAGCCGCGCACGCGCCGGGGCGGCGGCCGCCCGACCATCGCGGATGTCGCGCGCAAGGCCGGTGTCGGCGCCATCACCGTGTCGCGCGCCCTGCGTGAGCCGGAGCGTGTCTCCGAAGAGTTGCGCCGCCAGATCCAGGCCGCTGTCGACGAACTGGGCTACGTGCCGGACCCGAATGCCCGGGCGCTGGCCTCGGCGCGCGCCGAGGTGTTCGGCGTGCTGGTGCCGTCGCTTACCAACAACGTCTTCGCCGAGGTGGTGCGCGGCATCTATGACAGCCTGTCGGCCAGCCCGTTCCGCATCCAGCTTGGCAACACCCACTATTCCGGCCTCGAGGAAGAGCGGCTGCTGCAGCTGTTCGGTTCGCAACGGCCAGCGGCGCTGATCGTCGCCGGCATCGATCAGACGCCGGCTTCGCGAAAGCTGCTGGAAAGTGCCGGCTGCCCTGTGGTGCAGGTGATGGAAACCGGTCCCGATCCGGTCGACATGATGGTCGGCTTCTCGCATCTCGATGGCGGGAGGGCGGCGACCGAGCATCTGATCGAGGCCGGCTATCGCCGCATCGGCTTCATCGGCGCGCGCATGGATCCGCGTTCGCAGCGGCGCCTTGCCGGCTATCGCGCGGCGATGGAGGCCGCGGGCCTGTTCGACCCGCGCCTCGTCACCACCACGCCGGTGCTGTCCAGCGTGTCGCTCGGCCGCGAGATGTTCCGCGACGCGCTGGCCAAGGTGCCGACACTCGACGGGGTGTTCTGCAACAATGACGACATCGCGCTCGGCGTCTTGTTCGAATGCCATCGCGCCTCGATCGCGGTGCCGAAGACGATCGGCATCGTCGGTTTCAACGATCTCGACATGATGCAGGTGGCGTTTCCTTCGGTCACCAGCATCCGCACCCATCGTTATGAGATCGGCCGGCGTGCCGTCGCCATGGCGCTTGCTGCGATCGCCGGCAAAAGACCGGAGCAACGGATCGTAGATCTCGGTTTCGAGCTCAAGCGCCGCGAGAGCACGGCGCGTTGAAACGCACAGAAGCGACTGTGCGAATGCCGGTTTACACGCCGATTTGGTAGCGCTACCATCTCCTACAGGCAGTTGCATGAACGATAGGTCGCACCTGTTTATTATACATAAGCGACAACTAATACTTGTTTATTATGGATAATATGATAGTTTTCGCCCCGCTGGCGGCGACAAGGGAGGTACCGGGTCGGCCATCACGGGCGGCCGAGGAAGCGCATGGCAAGGCGGGAGGTGCCGGTCCATCGCGCGAAAAATTCGCATTGCGAAACGAACAATCAGAACTGCAATCGGGAGGATTATCGATGATCAAGTCACTCGTTGGTGGCGTCGTTGCCGCCACTGCATTCGTCATGCTCAATTCGGCCGCCATGGCCGCCGGACCCGAAATCGTGTCGGGTCCCGCCGCTCAGGCGGACTGTTTCGCGCCGTGGAGCGCAGAGACCAAATTCTTCAAATATCCCAAGAAGGAAGGGCCGTTCCGCATCGCCTTCGCCAATGGCTATATCGCCAACACCTGGCGCATCCAGATGGTGCAGACGGCCAAGGCCTACGCCGCGCAACCTGAAGTCAAAGCCAAGATCAAGGAATTCAAGGTCGTCTCGACGGGCGAGGACGTGCCGGCACAGATCTCGGCGATCAACAATTTCATCGATTCCGGCTATGACGCCATCGTCACCGACGCCCAGAACCCGACGGCCTTCGGTCCGGTCATCAAGCGTGCCAAGGAAGCGGGCATCGTGCTGGTCGCCTTCGACAACATTCTCGATACCAAGGACGCCATCAACGTCAATGTCGATCAGAAGGGTCTTGGCGAATTGTGGGCCAAGTGGCTGGTCGGCAAGATACCGAACGGCGGCAAGATCCTGGAAGTGCGCGGCGTCGCCGGCACCTCCGTCGACACCGATCGTCACAACGGCATCCACGAGGTGTTCGATGCGTCCGGCAAGAAGTGGGACGTGACCGAAGTCGCCGGCAAATGGGATGACGGCGTGGCACAGAAGGTGACCGCGGATGCGATCGCCACCAACGGTCCGTTCGACGGCATCACCGGGCAGGGCGGCGACACGGGCATCGTGCAGGCGATGATCGACGCCAAGCATCCGTTCGTGCCGTTTGGCGGCGAGACCGAGAACGGCTTCCGCAAGTTCTGCGCCGCGCATTCAGCCGACGGGCTGAAGTGCTCGTCCGCGGGCTCGGGCCCGGCTCAGGTCGCCGTCGCCATCAAGACCGCGATCGCCGCACTCGAAGGCGAAGTCGTGCCACAAGAGGTGAAGCTGCCGCTGGCGATCGCCGAAGACCCGAACATGAAGGAAGGCACGGATTACTTCCCCAAGGAATCCGACAATTTCTTCGTCGGCAATTCCTTCCCGACCTGCGGCATCAATTTCAGCGCCCAGGAAATCATGGGTCAGACCAAGGAAAACCAGTAAATCATCGCTGGCTGTCACCTGGCGCCGCGGCTTGAGCCGCGGCGTTTGTCTCAATTCCACAATCGCCCTGGGAGGGCCGATGGACGGTGCGGCTCCGCTCTTTCGTATGGAAGGCATATCCAAGCGCTATGGCGGTGTACGCGCGCTGGAGAAGGCCGAGCTTGTTGTCGAAGCCGGCAGCATTCACGCCATTCTCGGTGAAAACGGCGCCGGCAAATCGACGCTGATCAAGGTCATGGCAGGTGTCGTGGCGCCCGATGAGGGGCGCATGACTCTGGATGGGCGCGAGGCGACCTTCGCCTCTCCGGGTGCCGCCAATAAGGCCGGCATCGTCTGCATCTTCCAGGAACTGTCGCTGGTCCCCGAGCTAAGCGTTGCCGACAACATAGTCATTTCCGACCCGCCCAAACGCTTCGGCATGATCGACCGCAAGGCGCAACGCCGCATCGCCGAAGAAGCACTTGCTCGTGCCGGCGCCGCCGACATCCACCCGCTGGCGCTGGTCAAGGACCTGCCATTGTCGCGCCGGCAGATGGTCGAGATCGCCAAGGCATTGGCACGCAAGCCGCGCATCCTCATCCTCGACGAGGCGACCTCCGCGCTGACTGCCGCGGATGTCTCGAAGATCTTCGCGGTGCTGAAGCGGCTGCGCGCGGAAGGGCTGGCGCTGCTTTACATCTCGCACCGCATGAACGAGATCGCCGAACTGGCGGACCAGTGCACGGTGTTCCGCAACGGCCGCAATGTCGCCAGCTATCCAGCCGGCTCGAAGAGTGACAATGAGGTGGTCGAACTGATGATCGGCCGCGAATACAGCCATATCTTTCCGCCCAAGCCGACGGCCGTGCCTGCCGCCGCGGCCCCCAGGCTCGAGGCCCGCAAGCTCTCATGGGCCGACCGGCTGCACGACATCTCGCTGACCGTCAGGGCAGGTGAGGTGGTCGGCCTTGGCGGCCTCGACGGCCAGGGCCAGCGCGAATTGCTGCTCTCCTTCTTCGGCGTGCTGCGCGGCCTCAGCGGCCAGATCCTGATCGACGGCAAGCCTGTGTCGATCACCAGTCCATCCGTTGCGCGCGACGACGGCATCGGCATGGCGCTCATTCCCGAGGACCGCAAGACCGAAGGGCTGATGCTGCCGATGACGGTGCGCGAGAACCTGTCCTTCGCCGCGCTCGACCGGTTGTCGAAAGCCGGCATCATCGACCGTGCCGCCGAGCAGCGGCTGATCGACGACATGGTCGGTCTTTTGGCGATCAAGACGGCGGGCCTCGACATTCCGGTCGGCGCGCTTTCGGGCGGCAACCAGCAGAAGGTGGTCATCGCCAAATGGCTGATGCGCCAGCCGCGCATCATCCTGCTCAACGATCCGACGCGCGGCATCGACGTCGGCACCAAGCAGGAGCTGTACCAGCTGATGCGCAAACTGGCCGACGCGGGTGCTGCGATCCTGTTCTACTCGACCGACTATGACGAGCTGATCGGCTGCTGCGACCGTGTGCTTGTGCTCTATGACGGGGCGGTCAAGCGCGAGCTGGTCGGCGCCGAGATCACCGAGCGGGCGCTGATATCAAGCGCGCTCAACATCCATGGCGAGGAGAGCCGGGTGGGCCTGGGAGTGGGCGCATGAAGGATTGGCGCTACTGGCTGGCCGAGCAGCGCGGAACGCTGCTGGCGTTCGGCATCTTCATCGTCATGTTCGTCATCTACACCTCGAACCATCCGGCCGGCTTCACCGCCAATGTGGTGCAGACGGCGGCCAACAAGGGCGTGCTGCTCGCCTTCGTCGCCATGGCGCAGACGCTGGTGGTGATCACCGCCGGCATCGACCTGTCCGTCGGCATGATTTTTCTCCTCACCAACTGCCTGGCTTCGTGGCTGGTGGTGGGAACGCCGATGCAGACGACGCTCGGCGTCATCGCCGTGCTGGCGGTGGGACTGCTGTGCGGCGCCATCAACGGCGCCATCGTCATCTATGGCCGGCTGCAGCCGATTGTCGCCACCATTGCCACAGGCGCCGTCTATTACGGCATCGGCCTGTTGCTGCGGCCATTTCCGGGCGGCTCGGTCAATGAGGACCTGGCCGATGCGCTGACCGGTCGTGTGTTCGGCGTGGTGCCGGCAAGTCTCGTCGTGCTGCTGGCCATCGTGCTGGTGATCTGGGTGCCGTTCAGCCGCTCGGTGCTTGGCCGCGCCGCCTACGCGGCAGGCTCATCGGAGACGGCGGCCTACATGTCGGGTGTGCCGATCCGGCGCGGCAAGTTCGCCGCCTACACGCTGGCCGGCCTGCTGGCGGCGATCGGCGGATTGTTCCTGACCTTCTTCACCTATACGGGTGAGGCGGCCTATGCCAGCGGCAACTCCTACACGCTGTTTTCGATCGCCGCCGTGGTGCTCGGCGGGGTTTCGCTGTTCGGCGGCAAGGGCAGCGCCATCGGCGCCATCTTCGGCGCACTGGCTTTCCGCACGATCGGCGACCTGTTGTTCGTCTTCGATTTCGATCCGCTCTGGCAGCCGCTGTTCCAGGGCGTTATCCTGCTGGTCGCCGTCAGCCTCGGCGCCTTCGCCCTGTTTCGGGTCCGCAACCGGCTGGAGTGGTTCCTGTGAGCGAAACGACGCTTGGCGGCATTGCCGGCCGCATGCCAAGATTCATCCGCCGCGCCGATCCGGCGGTGCTGACGGCCTTTGCCTGCATCGTGCTTTTGCTGTTCTTCGGCAGCCTCTATTCCAGAAGCTTCCTGTCGCCTGAATATCTCCTGCAGCAGCTCAAGGTGGCTTCATTCCTCGGCGTTATCGCGACAGGCATGATGCTGGTCATCCTGCTCGGCCAGATCGACCTGTCGGTGCCGTGGGCGGTGGCGGCGGGCGCCATGATGGCCTGCGCCGCGGCGGCGTACGGCCCGGTCGGCGTGGCGTTGGCCATCCCGTTCGGCATCATCTGCGGCATGCTGATCGGCGTCGTCAACGGCATCGGCGTCGCCTATCTGCGCATCCCCTCGATGATCATCACATTGGCCACCAACGCTGTCGCGCAAGGGCTGATGGTGGTCTACACCGGCGGCTTCTCGCCGCAGGATTCGGCGACGGGCGCGATGCGCTACCTGGCGACCGGTTTCGCCATTCCGGGCGTGCCCAACGCCGTCATCATCTGGGCGCTGATCGGGGCCGCGATGGTGTTCGTGCTGACGCGGACCGGCTTCGGCCGCACCGTCTACGGCATCGGCAACCGCGAGCGCGCGGCCTATCTCTCCGGCATCGACACAAGGCGCGTGGTGATGATCGCCTTCGCCGTCTCCGGTGGGCTCTCGGCTTTCGGCGGCGTGCTTCTGGCCGGCTATGCCTCCAAGGCGGCGCAGTCGATGGGCGACGCTTATCTGCTGCCGTCGATCGCCGCGGTGGTGCTTGGCGGCACCTCGATCTTGGGTGGGCGCGGCTCCTATCTCGGCACTGTCGCCGGTGTCATCCTCATCACTTTGCTGCAATCCATCTTGTCGGTCATGCAGATGCCGGAGGCGGGGCGGCAGATCATCTACGGTGTCGTCATCGTCGCCATGCTGCTGCTCTACGGC
>NZ_RZPI01000379.1:0-5414 GCF_003998715.1 Mesorhizobium sp. M7A.F.Ca.CA.002.15.2.1 | reverse complement strand
GCATGGCGTCGGTGCAGAAAGAGATCGAAGAAAAGACCAGCGTCAGGCTTGGCGCCGATTTTGTCGATCGCTGGAACGCCGGCCTGCCAGACCTGTTCGCCCACGGCGTCGAAGCAATCCCTTATGTCCGCGAATTCGTCGAGGCCGTGCGGTCAGCCGGGATCGCCTATTGCGTCGCCACCTCGGCCCGGGTGTCGAAGATGCACATCACACTTGGCCAGACCGGGCTGTTGCCGCTGTTCGAACACGCGATGTTTTCCTCGACGATGGTCGCGCGCGGCAAGCCGTTTCCGGACCTGTTCCTGCATGCTGCGAAAACCGTGGGCTTTGCACCTGCCGACTGCATCGTCATCGAGGACAGCGTCGCTGGCACGCAGGCCGGCATCGCGGCCGGCATGCGGGTGTTTTCCTATCACGCCGATCCCTATTCCGACCGCGACGGCCTTATCCAGGCCGGCGGCATCCTGTTCGACGACATGCGCGAACTGGCCGGGCTGGTGCCGATCCACTGAGCTGGCTGACGGACTGGACGGGTTGGGAGGCTGTGCTACGTTCCGCGCGCCCGACACCCTGAGGCGACCATGCCGACGAACCTGCTTCGCTTCATCCTCGCCGTGATGCTGCTGCCATTGCTGTGGACCGCAGCCGGCGCGCAAGACGCCAGCCTTCCGGAGCTCGGCAGCCCACTGCCCGGCCAAAAAGACATCACCTATCTCGACCTCGCCAGGATGATCATTCCAGACCTCGCCGCCGACAAGAATGGCTTTTACAGGGGCGGGCTGCCGATCGCTATGCGCCATATCGAGGGACCCGACAGCGGCGGCTCGCCGCCCGAAACCTCAGGCTTTTCCAATGCCTCCGTGCTTGCCATCAAGGCGGGAGGCAAGGACCGCCTGACCATGCTGTTCGATCTCGGCGATTCCTCAGACAGCGCAGAAGGCTATGCGGTGCTAGCGCTCTACGACATTACGGGCAAACCAAGGCTGCTCGACGCCGCCAATGTCGCCCTCGACCGCAGCACCTATTTCCGCGAACCCGGCAAGCTCGGCATCGGCGCCAATGATGATATCCTCATGATCGAGAGTTCGCATTCCAATTCAAACCAGAACTATATGATCGTCCCGCTGATTATGGTCGCCAGGGACAAGTTGAAGCTGATCGACATCATCTATTTGTTCGACGAGCACGTGTGTGCCTATAGCCGGACGCAGGACGTTGCCTTTAAAGCCATCGCAGAGGGCCGACGCCATGCGGCGATCAAGGTAACGGTGACCGATGCCACCGTCGTGAACGACGAAAGCTGCGATGACCAGCCGCCCAAACCTGAATCTCACGACATCTCCGTCACCTATCATTGGGACAAGACAACGTCGCACTACGCCAAGGATTCCGACGCGCTGAACAATTTGGCAGGAGAGAACGCCAAACGCTTCTGAACCAACCGCATTCGTTTGCCCGGCCAGATGGAGCAGGATAAAATCCGCTCGGCCACACCGCATATGATGGGGAACTACCATGGACAAGGGCAAGATCTTTCGCGACCTGCATGCCTCGACCTTCGTCGTGCCCAATCCCTGGGATATCGGCACGACCAAGCTGCTCGGCTCGTTCGGCTTCACGGCGCTGGCGACGACCAGCGCCGGCTTTGCCTTTTCGCGCGGCCTGCCGGACGGCGCGGTGACCTTCGACCAGATGATCCACCATTGCCGCGAAGTGACCGCGGCGACCAGCCTGCCGGTCTCGGCCGACCTCGAGAAAGGCAAGGGCGACAGCGCCGAGCAGGCCGCCGAAACCATCTTCGCGGCGGAAGCTGCCGGCCTTGCCGGCTGCTCGATCGAAGACCACACCGGCGATCCGGACAAGCCGATCTATGATTTTGCGCACGCCGTCGAACGCGTTGCGGCGGCCGTGGAAGCGGCGCGGGCCCTGAAACGCGATTTCGTCTTCACTGCGCGGGCCGAGAACTTCCTCTGGGGCAAGTCCGACCTCGACGACACGATCAAGCGGCTGCAGGCGTTCGAGAAGGCCGGCGCCGACGTACTCTATGCGCCAGGCATCGGCAACGTCGAGATGATCCGCACGCTCTGCTCTGCCGTCAGCAAGCCGGTCAATGTCATGGCGGTACCGGGCTTTACCATCGCCGATCTCGCCATGGCCGGCGTCAAGCGTATCTCGCTCGGGCCGTGGCTGACCAATTTCGCCTACGGCATGCTGGAAACGGCGGCACGCGAAATCCAGCAAGACGGCACCTTCGGCTTCACCCGCGCCGCCATGCCGTTCAGCAAATTGCAGGCCCTCTTCGGCAAATCTTCGGATTAATGGGGCCCGTCGCATGACGCTGACCGTGGTCGACATGCATACCGGCGGCGAGCCGCTGAGGATCGTCACCGGCGGCTATCCCGGTATCCCCAAGGGCACGATCCTGGAAAAGCGCGCCTATGTGCGCGACCATCTCGATCATCTCAGGAAAATCCTGATGTTCGAGCCACGCGGCCATTACGACATGTATGGCGCCTTGCTGGTCGAGCCGGACCTGCCCGGCGCCGACCTCGCCGTGCTGTTCATGCACAATGAGGGTTATTCCACGATGTGCGGCCACGCCATCGTCGCGCTCGGCCGCTACGCCATCGATGAAGGGCTGGTGGCGAAACAGGAACCAGTCACGACAGTCAATATCGAGGCGCCGTGCGGGCTGGTCGTCGCCTCGGTCGAGGTCAGGGACGGCAAGGCCGGTGCGGTTTCGTTCGAAAGCGTGCCGGCCTTCCTTTTCGCCGGTGGACAGGCGATCGAATTGGCGGGCCACGGCACGATTGGCTTCGACGTCGCCTATGGCGGCGCCTTCTACGCGCTGGCCGATTGTCACCAATTCGGGCTCGAATTCGGCAGAAGCCGGATGCGCGATTTCGTCGATGCGGCAACGGGGCTGACGGACAGGCTCAAGGCTGAATTTCCGCTGTCGCATCCCGACCACGGCGACCTAGCCTACCTATACGGCACCATCCTGACCGACGGCCGCGACACATTTTCCGGCGAGGTGACCAAAAACATCTGCGTCTTCGCCGAAGCCGAGGTCGATCGCTCGCCAACCGGTTCCGGCGTCACCGCAAGGCTGGCGGCCATGCATGCCAAGGGCGAGATCGCGATCGGACAGACGCGCACATTCGAGAGCATCGCCGGCTCGCGTTTTTCCGGAGCCGTGGCGCGGACGGCGAAGGCTGGACGGCATGAGGCGATCATCGCCCGCGTCGGCGGCCGCGCCTATTATTCCGGGCGGGCCGAATTCATCGTCGAAGCGGACGACGAGCTCGGACGCGGATTCCTGTTGCGCTGAAGAAAATGCTCAGCGGCGCGAGGAGCGAGCCACTTCCCGCACCGAGATCGCCTTGTGCAGATGCACCATCATGGCGGCGGCGAACAGCGGCGTCAGCAGGTTGAGCAACGGCACGGCGAGGAAAGCGGCGATGAGCAGCCCGGCGAGAAACACTGTGCCGGCATAGTGCCTGCGCAAGGCCTTGGCCTCGTCTTCGCCGCGAAAGCGCATGGCGGCGAATTCGAAGAACTCGCGCCCGAGCAGATAGCCGTTGACGATGAAGAAGGCGGCTATGTTGACGCCCGGCACCAAGAGAAGCAGCAGCGCGACGATGTTGCCGAGAATGACGACACCGAGGAATCGCGCCGACAGCACCAGCGAGCGCAGCGCCGGCATGGCGCGGCCGGTCGGATCGCCGGGATAGTCGGTGCGCTCGACCACTTCGGCGATATCGTCGAGGAACAGGCCAGCGACAACAGCCGTCACCGGCGCGATGAGCAACGCCATGCCGAAGGCAAGCGCTATTGCCGCGATGATGCCGCCGAGCCACCCGGCCCAGGACGGCATGCCGGGCAACAGCGTCTGCAGCCACGGCAGCGCCAGCCACTCGACGAGGCTGGTCAGGCCGAACCACAGAGCCACCAGTGCCAGCACGGTCAAGCCCAGCGTCTTGACGAACACGGCCCGGAAGGGAGGCGAAATCAGCTCGAGGGCCGCAGCGCGGGCAGCGTCGAAAATCACCTTGTCACACCCCCGGTTAGCGGACGCCGCCTAAAAGGCGGATGCTTCCGAGATAGGCAGCGCAGGCCATGAGCACAAGCGGGCTGGCGTTTACCGCGCAAACGCCGGCTTTCGAACCGGGATGGTCATGGCAGCGACCCCGGCCACGACAAAACCCATGCCCAGCCATGCCGTCGAACCAAGACTTTCGCCGAGGAAGAGAGCGCCGATGCCGACGCCGATCGGCACGCGCAGATAGGCCTGCGAGGTGGTGCCGACCGAACCCAGCGTGTGGATGAGGCGGAAATAGATAACGAAGGCCAGCGCGGTGGAAAAGACCGACAGGCCGAGCAGGGCCAGGATCGACGCGGTCGATGGCGCCAGCGTCCACGGCTGGTCGAACACCAGACTGAGCGGCACGAGGATGACGGCGCCGCACAGCATGGAACCGGCGGCCGGTAGCATTGGGTCGAGGCCCTTGAAACCGCGGCCGAAAATGGCGGCCCCGGCATAGCAGACCGTCGCGGCGACGATTGCCAATTGCGCCCACAATTCATGACCGAGGCCACCCAGCGCCTGCGTGCCGATAATGAGGCAGATGCCGGCAATGCCGGCGCCCACACCGATCAGTTTGCGCAAGGTGA
Source organism: Mesorhizobium sp. M7A.F.Ca.CA.002.15.2.1 (assembly GCF_003998715.1). Lineage (NCBI taxonomy): Bacteria > Pseudomonadati > Pseudomonadota > Alphaproteobacteria > Hyphomicrobiales > Phyllobacteriaceae > Mesorhizobium > Mesorhizobium sp. M7A.F.Ca.CA.002.15.2.1. The sequence goes on along the minus strand of NZ_RZPI01000379.1, from coordinate 740 downwards.
CCGGCTCGTGGCGGGTGATGAGCGCGGTCAAGAGGAAGGTGAAGATCGGTGAGGTCGCGTTGAGGATGGTGGCGAGGCCGGCATCGACCGAGCGTTCGGCCGCGGCGATCAGGGTGAACGGAATAACGCTGTTGAGGCAGGCCTGGAAGGCGAAGCGGCGCCAGCTTGCAGCATCGCCCGGCAAGGCGAGCCCGCGCCAGCGGATGATGGCCAACAGGATGCCGCCGGCGATCAGGGTGCGGGCGGCAATGAAGGTGACCGGCGGGATGGTTTCGACGCCGATCTTGATGAAGGTGTAGGAGGCGCCCCAGAGCACTGCCAGCACGACGAGCAGTACCAGGTCGGTGGTCAGATCGTTTTTTGCAGGCTCGTTCTTCGTCGACATGCTTTTTGTAGACATTGGGGGCTGGCTCGCCTTCGAAGCGGGATCGTCTGATCCAGGCTTATAGGCGGTGCGGCGATGAAATGCTTCGGCCACGGTCGAATTGTCATAGCGCCTCGCGGCTGATGCCCCTTTGCCTGTTCCGCCAAAGTTGCGTGTCACGCCCTAGGCAAACCGGTTTCAAATCGCTAGACCCGCGCCGGGCCGGCGTGGCAAGAAGCCGGCTCGGGTTTTTGGCGGAGATTTTGATGCCGGATTATGACGTGCTTTGCATCGGCAATGCCATTGTCGACATCATCGCCCAGTGCGACGAGGAATTCCTCGAGACCAACGGCATCATCAAGGGCGCGATGAACCT
>NZ_RZPI01000378.1:0-5442 GCF_003998715.1 Mesorhizobium sp. M7A.F.Ca.CA.002.15.2.1 | reverse complement strand
GTCGTGGCTCGCCTGCAGCGCTTGCGCCGCGCAGTTTCGAGCGCGAACCGCTGGCGTCGATGACGAGGTCGAACGGCCCCGCCCTTCGTCCGTTGCCGCAGATCAGCGTCGTCCGTTCGCCCGTCTCCAAGGCCTCGATCTCGACGCCGGTTTCGATGGCGATCGCTTCGCGTTGGGCGGCGCGGAAGAGCACGCCGAACAAGGCCGCCCGGTGCACCGCCAGCCCGAAGCGGCCACCGCGCTGCGCATCGTAGCGGACATCGAGCACGGTACGGCCTGTGGTGGCATCGGCGCCATGCAGGCGGTCGATGCGGCTGCCCAGCGCCAGCATGTCGTCGAGCAGGCCAAGATCGGCCAGCACCGTCAGCCCTGTCGGCTGCAGGATCAGCCCGGAGCCGACCGGCTTCGGCTCATCGAAGCGTTCAAAGACCGTGACCCGATGCCCGGCGCGCTTGAGATAGAGCGCCATGGCCAGTCCCGCCGGCCCGGCGCCTGCTATTGCGATGTCGTAGGAAATGCCAATGCCCCCAAAGCCGAACTGGCCGGGACAATCCTTCAGCAGCCCGGCGAAATCAAGCCGCACCGTGGGGCTTTAGCGGTCGTTCAAGCCTGGGCCTTGGCGGCCGTTCAAGCCTGGGACGCATCAAAATCGGCGCGCGCTGCGCGCACCGCATCATGGTTGAGTTCGGCCCACAGAATCAATTGATGAAAGGCGCCGAACATAGAGCGCCCGAGATCGGTCAGGCTGTATTCGACGCTTGGTGGTTTGGTCGGGAACACCTCACGATGCACATAGCCATCGCGCAGAAGATCGTACAGCGTCTGGGTCAGCATGCGTTGCGAAATGTCGGGCACAAGGCGCCGCAACTCACCGAAGCGATAGGGTTTTTCAGCCAGCGCCATCATCAGCAGCGATCTCCATTTGCCGCTCACCCCTTGAATGACCTCGCGAACCGGACAATTGGCAATATTGCCGCCGCCTGAGATGGCCTTATAGACCTCCAACTTCGATTTCAGATTGATGACCTTGCCGTCCATGGCTGGTTCCCTGCGTGTGCCTACCTCCCGAAAAACTGCCTTCTTTACGGCACCAGGTCAATTCCTATTTTAGTGCTGGTCTCTTTTTGAGACTGCCACTCGAACCGCCTTAGCGGCGCAATGTCAGGACCTTCCATGAGCGAAACCCTTCTCGTCACCGGCGCTTCCGGCCAGCTCGGCCACGGCGTCATCCAATATCTCCTGGACAAGCACAAAGTTCCACCGGCAAACATCATCGCCGCCACACGCAATCCGGAAAGCGTGGCCGATCTGGCGCTGCGCGGCGTCGTTGTCAGGGCCGCCGACTTCAACGACGCGGCATCGCTGGAAACCGCATTCAAAGGCGCCGACAAGGTGCTGATTATTTCGACCGGCGATCTCGATCTCAAAAGCGGCAGGCGCCTGAAGCAGCACGAAAATGCCGTCGCCGCGGCCAAAAACGCCGGCATTTCGCATCTGCTCTACACCTCGATGCCCAATCCGGAGCCGGTATCGCCGGTCCTGTTTGCCGATGACCACTACAGCACCGAGCAGGCGATCAAGGCGAGCGGCATCCCCTACACGATCTTCCGCAACGGCTGGTACCAGGAGAACCTGTTCATGGCCCTGCCGCACGCGATCGCCTCGGGAAAATGGTACACGTCGGCCGGCGACGGGCGCATTGCCCACGGTGCGCGCGACGACATGGCAGCGGCGATCGCCGCCAGCCTCGCTGGCGCTTCAAACGAAAGCAAGACCTACACCTTGACCGGTCCGCACGCCTACACCACGGCAGAGATTGCCGCCCTGGTAAGCGAGGTCACCGGCAAGTCGCTCGATGTCGTGCAGGTTCCGGATGAAGCGCTCACCGAAGGGGTAAAGGCATCCGGCGTTCCCGAGGATTTTGCTGAAGTCATCGTGTCCTTCGACGTCAACACGCGCTCCGGCCGCATCGCCATGGTGACCGACGCGATCGAGACGCTTTCCGGCCGCAAGCCAAAAACGCTGAAGCAGTTCCTCGAGGCGAACAAGGCCGCGCTGGCCGGTTGAAGCGGAGTGACATGGACTGTGCCGCAAGACACAGCTCATTCGCCAGGACATGTCGAGATTCAGGTCAGGCTGGACCGAGAATGTGGGTTCCGAGAACCGGAACGGAGCGGACACTTGGTCCGTGAGTACCGGAAGCGCAGGAACCTGCCGTTCGCAGGCCGGCCTCACCTGAATATCGGCATGTCCTAGATGGCCACCTGAGTGCCGATCTCCACCACGCGCCCGGTCGGGATTTGGAAATACTCCGTCGCGTCGGCCGCCGTGCGCGCCAGGCCGATGAACAGCCGGTCCTGCCACACCGGCATGCCGGAATTGGGCGAGGCCTTGAGCGAACGCCGCGACAGGAAGAACGAAGTCGTCATGATGTCGAATTTCCAGCCCTGCTTGCGGCAGATCGCCAGCGCGCGCGGGATGTTGGGCTGCTCCATGTAGCCGAAGGTCAGCGTTACCCGCATGAACAGCTCGTTGACCGTCTCCATTTTGACCCGGTCGCTGTCGGGCACCACCGGCTGCGGCGCGGTCACCACTGAAAGGATGACGTTCTGCTCATGCAGCACCTTGTAGTGCTTCAGGCTGTGCATCAGTGCGGTTGGCGCGCTGAGCGGATCGCTGGTCAGGAACACGGCGGTGCCTGACACCAGCTGCGGCTTCTTCTTCAACAGATTGCCGGCGAGGAAATCGAGCGGGATCTCGTTGCGGCGGGTCTTGTCGAACAGATAGCGGCTGCCGCGCACCCAGGTCCACATGGCCAGCACGATGGTGAAGGCAACGGCCAGCGATGCCCAGCCGCCCTCAAACACCTTGACGATGTTGGAGGCAAAGAAACCGACGTCGATGAAGCCGAACAGCGCCGTCAGCGAGACCGCCAGCCACAGCTTCCATTTCCAGATCCGCGTCATGACCACAAACAACAGCACCGTGGTCACCAGCATGTTGCCGGTCACCGAGATGCCGTAGGCCGATGCCAGCCTGCTGGACTCGCCGAAGCCCACCACCAGCATCATCACCACCAGCGCCAGCAGCAGGTTGACGCGCGGCATGTAGATCTGGCCGGACTGTTTCTCCGACGTATGCAGAATTTCCAGGCGCGGCAGCATGTTGAGCTGCACCGCCTGCCTGGTCAACGAGAAGGCGCCCGAGATCACCGCCTGGCTGGCGATGACCGTGGCGGCGGTCGCCAGCACGACCATCGGGATCAGCGTCCAGCCTTCATTCATTTCGAAGAACGGATGGCCGACGACGCCGTTCTTGGCCAGCACGAAAGCGCCCTGCCCGGCATAATTGAGCAGCAGGCACGGAAACACGACCCACAGCCAGGCGAGCACGATCGGCTTGCGGCCGAAATGGCCGAGATCGGCATAGAGCGCTTCCGCGCCGGTGACCGCGAGGAAGATGGCGCCGATGGTGACGAAAGCGACATCGGGCGAATTGATCAGGAAGGCGACGATGTAGTGCGGGCTGATCGCCCACAGGATTTCCGGATCGGCGATGATGTGGTTGAGGCCGGAAAGGCCGATCGCCAGGAACCACACCGCCGTCACGGGACCGAAGACCAATCCCACGCCGCCCGTGCCGAAACGTTGCACCGCGAACACTATGGCGAGAATGACCAGTGTCAGCGGCACGACATAAGGCTGGAAGGTCGGCGTGACGACGTTCATGCCTTCGACCGCCGACAGCACCGAAATCGCCGGCGTGATGACGGCGTCGCCGAAGAAAAGCGACGCCCCGACGATGCCGATGCCGAGCATCAGCGCCGAGCGCTTGGGGAAACTGCCGCGCGCCAGCGCCATCAGCGACAGCACGCCGCCCTCGCCGCGGTTGTTCGCCCGCAGCACGAACATGATGTATTTGATGGTGACGATGATGGTCAGCGACCAGATGATCAGCGACAAAACGCCGAGGATGTCACCGCGGTCGGCCACCTGTCCGCCGGAAGATGCCACCAGCGCCTCGCGAAAGGCGTAGATCGGACTGGTGCCGATATCCCCATAGACGACACCGAGCGCGCCCAGCATCAGAACCTTGGTGCTGTGCTGTTCGACTTCCGAATGGCTCGATTGTTCGACGGGTTCTGCCTCACTACCAGTATTGGTAAGGGCCATGGACGACACTCCGATAAGCGCGCGGTGCTCTACGCTTGCTGCGATGCAATATCAAGTGCCGTCGCGTAATGGCTGCCATGCCTGCCATGCGAGGCTGCCCATCGCTACCATCCGCAGGCCTTGAGGAACCGACCCACCGTACCGGCCATGCCATACTCCAACGCGTCGGCTGTCAACCCATGTCCGATCGACACTTCGGCCAATGCCGGAATGCGCTTGACCAGCGCCGGCAGGTTGCCGACCACCAGATCGTGCCCGGCATTGACCTGCAGCCCGGCGGCAAGCGCGGCGTCAGCGGTTTTTCCCAGCCTTTCCAGCTCTTTGGCGGCTTTGGCGGAATCTGTGTGATAGCTGCCATATGGACCTGTATAGAGCTCGATGCGGTCGGCGCCGGTGTCGCGCGCGGCCGCCACCCAATCGGGATCCGGATCGGAAAACAGCGACACGCGAAAGCCCCCCTTCTTCAGGCGCTTGACGATTGGTGTGAGGAACGCGGCCTGGGTTGCGAAGTTCCAGCCATGGTCCGATGTCGCCTGGGCCGGATCGTCCGGCACCAAGGTCACCTGTTCAGGCTGATGCTTTTCCACAAGCAGCAGGAAATCCTCGGTCGGATAGCCCTCGATGTTGAATTCCGCGCCCGGAAACTCGTCGTCGATCAGCGACCGGATCTCAGGCACATCGGAGAGTCTTGTGTGCCGCTCGTCGGGGCGTGGATGCACTGTCAGCCCGTGCGCTCCGGCCGCCAGCGCAATGCGGCCGAGGCCGGTGACGCTTGGCCACGGCAGGTCGCGCCGGTTGCGCAGCATGGCGATGGCATTGAGGTTGACGGAGAGCTTTGCAGGCATGCGGGTGGCCTCGGAAATCGTTAGACGCGCCCACCTATAATGCCTTTGACGGGAACAGTAATGCCTTTGGTGGGAACAGACTGGGGGTTTCGGGTGTTCCAAGCCTGATGAACCAGCGGGGAAAGGTAGCGCCGATGAATTTTCTTGATGAGGTGCCGGCAATCCGCCGTATCGAGACCAGCCGTGACGACCTTTTCGCCATCGATGTCGTCGGGCACGTTTCCGCGGCCGATGGTGAAAATCTTTTCGGATTGCTGGAGGCAGCCTACGCCCTGCATCCGCGCGTCGATGTGCTGGTGCGCCTCGTCGACCACGACGGCGTCGACTGGGCCGACATCGCTGACGAGACCCTGAAGCAGGGCGCCATTCATGCATTGGAACATGTCGACCGTTGCGCGACGATCGGCGAACCGGACTGGATAGCG
>NZ_RZPI01000377.1:0-5442 GCF_003998715.1 Mesorhizobium sp. M7A.F.Ca.CA.002.15.2.1 | reverse complement strand
GTGCCGGAGCCGCGCGGCACGACGCGGATGTTGCGGTCGTTGCAGTATTTCAGCACGCGCGAAACCTGCGCCACCGTTTGCGGCAGCACGACGACCAGCGGCAGCTGCCGATAGGCGGTCAAGCCGTCGCTCTCGAAGGCGCGCATGGAATTGGCGGCGTCGACGACGCCCTCACCCGGCACGATGATGCGCATGTCGGCGACGATCTCGTCGCGCCGGCGCATCGTGGCATCGTCTGGTTTCGGCATGGCCAGGCCGGACATCAGCAGCCTCATTTCGCTTGACTGGTCAAAATCTTTTACCAGTGAAGCGCGTTGGGTGCAAATCCTGTAATGGCGGCGAATCCAACTTCAAGGCGGAGACAGGCTTACGCAGCGGCAATCTGCCGCTGCTATTCGCCGGGCGGCTTGCCGGGTTCGGAGTGCATCCGGCGCACGCGGCGCACGCCCCACCAGACCAGCAGGATGGCGACAGGCACCGAAGCAGCGGTAATGATCTCCGGCGCGAAGGCATGGCCGAAGATCGAGGCGCCCTTGGCGACATAGCCGACAAGGCCGACCACATAATAGGAGACGGCGGCGACCGAGAGCCCCTCGACGGTCTGCTGCAGGCGCAATTGCAGGCGGGCCCGGTTGTTCATCGAGGCAAGCAGGTCGCGGTTCTGCTTCTCGACCTCGACATCGACCCAGGTGCGCAGCAGCGTCGTGGCGCGGGTCAGTTTTCGCGATAGATTTTCCTGCCGCTCCTCGACCGAGCGGCAGGTGCGCATTGCGGGCGCCACACGGCGCTGCAGGAACCCGCGCCATGTGTCATAGCCGGGCACAGCCTCTTCCTCGAGTGCGTCCAGCCGTTCGCCGACGATGCCGTCATAGGCGCGGCTGGCGCCGAAACGGTAAAGGCTCGACGCCGCGTCCGCCTCCAGCTCCGCCGCAAGTTCGGTCAGATCGGCCAGCAAGGTCTGGCTGTCCCGTGTCCCGGCGACCTTCATTTCCAGCGTGGTCTGCGCCAGCCGGTCTTCGATGCGGCGGGCGCGGCCGGACAAGGTCAACGCCAGCGGCAGGCCGAGCATGGCCAGCGTCCGATAGGTCTCGATGTCGATAAGCCGCTGTGACAACGCGCCGGTGCGCGCCGGGGTCAAGCCGCGATCGAGCAGCAGCATGCGCGTCAGGCCATCGCCATCCTGGCGAAAATCGGTGACGATGGCGGCGTTTCCGCGCTCGACCAGCGAGTAGCACAGGCTGGTCGGATCGAAACCGGCTATCAGTTGCTCGCTTGCTTGCGTCCATTTGCGGATTTCGAGCCTGATGCCGGAGATGCAGGTTCCCGGCGGGGAAAACCCGTTGCCGAAGGGTGAGTCCTCCTGCGTCCTGCCGCTTTCGGAAAGCGGCCCTTCCCACAAATAGGTCGAGAATTCGGTGTGCCGCTCCCAGCGCAGCGAGCCCTTGCCCCATTTCATGGCATGGTGGCGGGCCTGGCGGTCGGGCGCGGCGATGCCGAGGCGCCGCGACAGTTCGGAAAGCACCGCGTGGTCGACGCCGGAGCCGCCCTCCGTCATGAAGGCGAGTTGCATCAGGACGCGTGGCTTTTCGATCAGCGGATGCGGCCGGGCATGAACCTCGCCGAGTGCGCCGGGCCGGCCCTCATGCGCGGGAAAGCCCATGACGCTGCCCTTGGCGCGCGGCTGGAATTCGAGATCGGACGGGTCGTCTGACACGGCTTGTTCCCCGGGGGTTTCCTTGAACCCGCTTGCACTCGCGTCCCTCTAGTGCCAATGGCCTGACGACGCAAACGGCAAAGTTAGCCGAAGATCACGGGATCGGGCGGGAAATCGGCCTGCTTTTTGTCAATTGGATAAATAATTTGACCAGTTGGCGAGGCAGGCTCTATTCTGCGGCACCGGTTCACCTTCCAGGCATTCTGTTGAGCGACATTTTTTCCAGGATCGAGCATTCGCGCACCGCCGACGAGGTGGTGCAGCAGATCGAGAGCCTCATCCTCGAAGGCGTGCTGCGCACCGGCGACCGGCTGCCGGGCGAGCGCGAGCTTGCACGCCAGTTCGACGTATCGCGGCCGATCCTGCGTGACGCCCTGAAGGCACTGGAAGGACGCGGCCTTTTGACGACAAGGCCCGGCGGCGGCACGCATGTCGCCGATGTCATCGGCCAGCTCTTCACCAAACCGGTGACGGACCTGATCTCGATGCACCGCAAGGCAGTGACCGACTATCTGGAATACCGCCGCGAGATCGAAGGGGTTGCGGCTGAATATGCGGCACGGCGCGCCACCCCAGACGACATGGCGCTGCTCGACAAGATCATGGCACGCATGGACGATGCGCACCGGACCGGCGACTTCGACGACGAGGCCGAGATCGACGTCGAGTTCCACCACGCGATCTGCGAATGCGCACACAACATCATCCTTTTGCACACGCTGCGCTCCTGTTATCGGCTGCTGTCGGAGGGCGTGTTCCAGAACCGGCTGCTGGTGTTCACCGTACCCGGCGCGCGCGACGCCCTGCTCGCGCAGCACCGGGCGATCCATGCGGCGGTGAAGGCCGGCGACCCGGCCACCGCCCGCCAGGCGGCGATGGACCACATCACCTATGTCGAACGGTCGATGGCGGAGGCCGAGCGCAGCGGCGACTGGCAGCGCGTCTCGCGGCTGAGGTTGAAACAGCGCGTTGACGCCACCGATACAGAACCAGCACGCAAACGCTCCTAGCTATCGAAACGGGAAGCCCATGAGCCAGATCCTGACCATCGCCGACCTCAAGGACCTCGCACGCCGGCGTGTGCCGAAGATGTTCTTCGACTATGCCGATTCCGGTTCGTGGACCGAAAGCACGTATCGGGCCAACGAGGAGGATTTCCAGAAGATCAAGTTCCGCCAGCGCGTCCTCGTCGACATGGACAACCGTTCGCTGGCATCGACGATGATCGGCGAAAAAGTGTCTATGCCGGTGGCATTGGCGCCAACCGGCATGACCGGCATGCAGCACGCCAATGGCGAGATGCTGGCGGCGCAGGCGGCGGAGGAATTCGGCGTGCCGTTTACCTTGTCGACGATGAGCATCTGCTCGATCGAGGATGTCGCCTCGGTTACCACGAAGCCGTTCTGGTTTCAGCTCTATGTGCTGCGTGACAAGGATTTCGTGCTCAACCTGATCGACAGGGCAAAGGCGGCGAAATGCTCGGCGCTCGTGCTGACGCTCGACCTGCAGATTCTCGGTCAGCGTCACAAGGACATCCGCAACGGGCTTTCGGCGCCACCCAAGCTGACGCTGACCAACATCGTCGACATGGCCATCCGCCCGCGCTGGTGCGCCGCCATGGCCGGCACCAAGCGGCGGACCTTCCGCAACATTGTCGGCCACGCCAAGGGCGTCGGCAACATGGCCTCGCTGGCATCGTGGACGACGGAGCAGTTCGACCTGCATCTGTCGTGGAAGGACGTCGCCTGGATCAAGGAGCGCTGGGGCGGCAAGCTGATCCTCAAGGGCATTCTCGACAAGGAGGACGCGCTGATGGCGGCCAAGACCGGCGCCGACGCGATCATCGTTTCCAACCATGGCGGGCGCCAGCTCGATGGTGCGTCGTCGTCGATCGGCGTGCTGGAAGAGATTGCCGACGCGGTCGGCGACACGATCGAAGTGCATATGGATGGCGGCATCCGCTCCGGCCAGGATGTCCTGAAGGCGCTTTGCCTCGGTGCCAAGGGAACCTATATCGGCCGGCCGTTTCTTTACGGCCTGGGGGCGCTTGGCAAGGAAGGGGTTACCAAGGCGTTGGAAATCATCCGCAAGGAGATGGACATCACGCTGGCGCTGTGCGGAAAGCGTCTTGTCACCGACATGGGCAAGGACCAGCTCCGGCGCCAGGTCCCGTGACCGCCTGACCACGGAGACACCGAAAAGTTGGCAGAATCCGGCATCCATTTTCTCGACGCGCATGGGCCGGACGGCATCCGTCTCTATGCGATCGGCGACGTCCACGGCCGGCTCGACCTGCTGGCCGCCATGCATCTGCGCATCAGGGCCGAGATCGAGCAGGAGGCGCCTGCCGACTGGCGCGTCATCCATCTTGGCGACTATGTCGACCGCGGGCCGGACTCGAAGGGCGTCATCGATTTCCTGATCGAAGCGCAAGAGCGAGACCCTCGTCACCTGATGCTGGCCGGCAACCACGACATCGGCTTTCTCGATTTTCTCAAGACCCCTGACCCGGAAGGGCTTTTCATCCGGTTCGGCGGCATCCAGACGGCACAGTCTTACGGCGTAACGATCAGTGAAGGCACAAGCGTGTGGTTCGGCAAGGCCGAATCGGCCGTGCGCAGAGGACATCAGGCACTGGTCGAGGCCGTGCCGCAAAGCCACATCGACTTCCTGCGATCGCTGCCGTTTTCCGTGACTTTCGGGGACTTCTTCTTCTGCCATGCCGGCATCAGGCCGGGCATTCCTCTGGAGAAGCAAAACCCGCAGGATCTGATCTGGATCCGCGACGTCTTCCACAACCACCCCGACCTCTATCCGAAGATCGTGGTGCACGGCCACACGCCGGTGCCGGAGGCGGAAGTGATGGCAAACCGCGTCAATGTCGACACGCTTGCCTGGCAATCAGGCATGCTGAGCGCGCTCGTCATCGACGGCGCGGACAAACGCATCCTGACAATGACGATTAAGGAAGCTTGAGCGCCGCGCGTCGGAGGACGCGAAAGACGCTTCCCGCTTTAGCGCAGCGAGGCGGTGACGCCGTAACCGTCGACGGCGTTGTGGTTGTTGGCTGCGTCGGCGGCATAGATGCCGAGACCGCACAGCACGATGGCGGACAACATGGCAAAGGACAGAAGCGCTGCTTTCACGGAGGTCATCTCTTGTTGAGCTTTCTGCATCTGTGCACCAGGCGGTTACCAATGCGTTGAAACGGAGAATTCGCTTCAAAGTTTCGACGATTTTGCGCTTCTAGGCATGTTCTGTATCAACGGTGTGTCGCGCGGGTCACACAAAAGGTTCATAGCCGTTGCACAGAAGATGCAGAGCGCGCGCCTTCTAGGATGGCGGGCGGACACAAGCCAAGAATGAAACCGTTTTCCCCAGGCGGTTTCACCGCCGCGTGCCAATTATGTCACGCTGGAGGGTACGGAGAGACCAACGCTCAGATGGTCGCTACCCAGGCCCGGGCAATGGCGAGGCCAGCGGCATCCGCATCGGGCCCGTTGCGGGCCATTTCGCCATCGAGCTTGCCGGCCCAGTCGGGATGGCGCGCAGCGATGGTCGGGGCAAAGGACGCGCTCCAGTCCTTGACCATCGGCCGGTCGGCCTCGAAATGAAACTGGAAACCGTACACGGCTCGGCCGACGCGAAACGCCTGGTTCTCGGCGACCTCGTTGCCGGCAAGCCGTACGGCGTTTTCGGGCAACACGAAGGTGTCGTCGTGCCATTGG
>NZ_RZPI01000376.1:0-5463 GCF_003998715.1 Mesorhizobium sp. M7A.F.Ca.CA.002.15.2.1 | reverse complement strand
CCTGAAGGCCGGATCGAGATCGGCGATCTTCGAATCCCAGGACACGATCCTGTCGCTAACCAACGCCGCTACGACGGTGGCGGAAACCGGCTTGGAAAGGGAGGCGATCTGGAACACCGTGTCGGCGTCGACGATCTCAGGCTTGCCGGCCTCGCGATGCCCAAAACCCTTGAGGAAGATCACCTCGTCATCGCGCACGACGCCGATGGCGAGCCCGGGCACGGCACCGTCCGCGACGGCGGCTTCGGCAAGCGCTTCGAGCTTCGACAGGGCAGCAGTGATGCGCTCGGGCGTGAGGCTATCGGCCGGCGCCGCGTGCGGCCAAAGCGCCATTGCGGCGATGAAGACCCAAACCCTCCACTGGCAGAGATTCCGATTCAGCCGCATGCACAAGCCTCCTCCCAGGAATTCACATGACCATGATACAGGCCCGCACGGGTGAGACCAGTCCTTCTCGGGCGGCTCACGCCGCGAGCCGGATTCATCGGCCGCGCCGACGACGTCAGCTTCAGCGCCGCGCTCCTGTTCCTACCGCCCAGCGGCGTCCGCCATCGCAACAAAGGCGCTCTCGATGGTCTCGAAAGCCAGCTCCGGATACAGCACTCCGGCTTCCGGCGTGGCCGTCTCGAGCGCGGTCTCGCCGCGTATCCAGAATGCCCGCAGCAGTCCAAGCCAGGGGGCTGACGCGATCATCGCCTCAAGCTCCGCCGCACTCTGAGGCACGATGCGCGGCGAGCGGCCGCTCACCCGGCGCCACAGATCGATCATTTCGTTCTGGGTGATCTTGTTTCGGGCGATGCGGATCTCGCTGCGGATGGCCTTGGGATCGTTCAACGCGCGCAAGGTGACGGCGGCGATGTCCTTCTCGCTGACAAACGTCGCCGGCACATCGCCACCGCCATAAAGCGTCACCTCATCGGGCGGCAAGGGCGACGAGCCAAAGCGCATCAGATCGCCCAGCGTCGCCACCCAGGTCGAAAAGAAGCCGTTGGTGTAGATCACCGTGTAGGGCAGATCGGCTTGCCTGATCGCGTCGAACACGCCTCGCTTGAGATCGAGCGGCGGGATCGAGCCCGGGGCGGCGGCGGCGAAGTCGAGGCCGAAGCCGGCGGAAGGCACATAGCGGGAAACGCCGGCATCCCTCAGCGCCCGCACCAGCGTCATCTCGCTGGCCGAATGCACATGCACCGAGCTGATGACGCGGTCCACCGCACTGGCGGCGCGGACAAGGCTGTCATAGTCGTCGAGATCGCCGACGTGGATTTTGGCACCGAGCTCCTTCAGCGGGCGCAGCCGCTCTTCATCGCCGGCTGTTGCCGCACGAACCAGAACGTGCAGGCGATCGCCATTGCGGGCGCTGGCCTTCGCCATCTCGCTGCCCAGCAGCCCCGTCGCGCCGATGATCAGGGTGCTGGTCATATCGACCTCCCGTTGCGCAGGATGGAGCCGTCCCAGTCGCGCTCGAATCCGATGTCGTGCAAGCGATGGTTCGAGAAGCGTGAAACTTGGCGCAGCATCCGGCGGCGCTCGACGACTGCAGAGGCTCTGAGTGCAAGACCGCTCGTCGCGGCGCTGATGGATTCGAGAATCGGTTTCATGGTTCGTCTCCTGTGGTTCAGTAGGCGCAAGCGTGCCGACGCCGTCCGCAAGGGGACAAGCATGACGATTGCTCACACTGTTTCTGGTCGTTCAGCGCAGCGGCGAGATAGGAAAGCCGATCAATATCCGCTGCTACCCCTATAGATTGGACATTTCCGGGCTGGACGACAAACGACTCTTTGTGCAGGATTTGTGAGCAACACTCACAGGTGGACCATGCCGCGCAGACTACCGCCCCTCACTGCCTTGCCCGCCTTCGAGGCTGCCGCCAGGCATCTGAGTTTCTCCAAGGCGGCGGGTGAGCTCAACGTCACCCATGGCGCGGTCAGCCGCGCCATCCGCAACATCGAGGACAGGCTCGGCATCCAGCTTTTCGATCGGGGAACGAGGTCCGTGCGCCTGACGTCGGTCGGCGCGGCCTACGCATCGGAAGTCAGGACGGCGCTGGACCAGATCGCCGCCGCCACCATCGCCGCCACGCCCGACCGCACGGCAGGCATCCTGAATGTCAGCACATCGGACGGTTTTGCCGGCCGCTGGCTGGTGCCGAGGCTGCATCGCTTCCACCGCGCAAACGCCGACATCGACGTGCGGCTGTCGACCTCGGGCGTGCTTTCCGATTTCGTCAGCGACGGCATCGACATCGCCATCCGCTACGGCAAGGGCGGCTATACCGGGGTGACGGCGGAGTTTCTCGCTGATGAAGAGGTCTTCCCGGTCTGCAGCCCGGAACTGCTGCAAGGCGAACATCCGCTGCGCCAGCCCGGGGATCTCCGGCATCACAAGCTGATCCACGACGCCTTTCGCATCGACTGGGCAACATGGCTGCAACAGGCCGGCGTGGACGGCATCGATCCCAAGCGCGGCGTGCGCTTCGATTCCGCCACCTTCGCCGTCGAAGCCGCGGTGCATGGCGAAGGCGTGTTGCTCGGCCGAAGCGCGCTGGTCTCGGCCGACCTCGCTGCGGGGCGGCTGGTTCGTCCCTTCGATCTCGCGCTGAAATCCGCCTCGCGCTACTACGTCGTCTACCGTGACGGCGCGCTGCGCCAGAAAAAGATCAAGGCGTTCCGCGACTGGCTGTTTGCCGAAGTGGCCGCCGACTGGGTCGGTGCGACGAAGGATGGCTGATGCGGCAAGGGTTCAATTTGTGAAAGGCACCTCTTCGAGGTCTAGCCCTGCACTACTCCTTCGCGCGAAAAACTTCCGGCACGACGAACACTTCGTCGGCCCGGCCATAGCCTCCGTCGGCGACCTCCTCGACCAGCACCATCGTGTAGGGGCGCACGCCCTCACCGAAAAAGTCCACGAACATCGCGGTCGTTCGATGGATGAGGTCTTCCTTCTGCGCTTTGGAGAGGGCCGCTTGCGGTAGCTTGATGTTGGCGAATGGCATGATGTTTCCTTAGCTTTTCGAGTGTGGAAGTCAGGCAGTCAGGAGAGCCAAGCCGGCCTGGTTGCCGCCTCAGACCACGCCGCCATTGGCGCGGATGATTTGCCCGTTGACCCAGAAGCTGTCCGGACCGGCCAGGAACGAGACCAGCCCGGCAATGTCGTCGGGCTGGCCGAGCCGGCCGAGCGGGATCATCTTGCCGATGGCCTCGATCTGCGCCTCGCTCTTGCCGTCCGTGAACAGCGCGGTCTCGATCGGTCCGGGCGCCACCGCGTTGACGGTGACACGGCGCGCGCCAAGCTCCTTGGCCAGGATGTGGGTCATCGCCTCGACACCCGCCTTTGTGGCGGCGTAAACGCCGTAGCCCGACTGATAGAGACCGACGACGCTGCTGGAAAAATTGATCATGCGGCCGCCGTCGCGAAGCCGGCGCGCACCTTCCCGCATGCCGCGAAACACGCCGCCGAGATTGATCGCGATCTGGGTGTCGAACGAAGCATCGTCGGTCTGCGCGATCGGCGAAATCTTCATGATGCCGGCATTGTTGACGAGGATGTCGATGCCGCCGAACGCCTTCTCGCCGGCGTCGAACAGCACGGCGATGCCGTTCGGATTGGCGATATCGGCCTGCACGGCGATCGCCCTGCCGCCGCCGGTCTCGATCGCGCGGACCAGTTCTTCGGCCTCCGCACGGCCCCGTGCATAGTTGACGACAACGGCGACGCCGTCACGGGCGAGCCGCTGTGCGATGGCGGCGCCGATGCCTTTGGAGGCGCCGGTCACGATCGCGGTTCTGGTTTGATTTGTCATCGAAGTCTCTCCGCGTTGTTGGTGACACGGATATAGGCCAAGCCGAATTCCGGATAATCATCCACCCATTGACATCACTATTCGGAAACTGCGAACAAAGAGCATGGATCGGCTGGACACGATGCGGCTCTTTGTTCGCGTTCTGGAGCGGCGCAGCTTCACCGCTGCGGCGGCCGATCTCGGCCTGCCGCGCTCAACCGCGACGGAAGCCATCCGGCGGCTGGAGGAGCATCTCGGCGCGCGGCTGCTGGAACGAACGACGCGGCAGGTGAACGCCACCCAGGATGGTGAAGCCTACTATCGGCGCTGCCTGTCGATCCTGGCCGAGATCGAGGATGCCGAGGCCGCCTTCCGCAACGCCGAGCCTTTCGGCCTGCTGCGCATCGACGCCAGCACGCTGCTCACCCGCACATTCCTGTTGCCGCGCCTGCCGGAGTTTCTCGACCGCTATCCCCGCATCGACCTGCAGATCGGCCAGAGCGACCGGCTGGTCGATCTCGTGCGTGAAGGCGTGGACTGCGTGATCCGCGTCGGCGAGCCGCCCGACAGCGGCATGATCATGCGGCGGCTCGCGATGATCCGCGAGATCACCTGCGCCAGCCCCGCCTATCTCGAGCGCCACGGCACGCCCGCCTCCCCCGATGCGCTCGACGGTCACCAGGCGGTGGGCTTTGTCTCGTCGCGCACCGGAGAGACCCTTCCGTTCGAATTCACTGTCGCCGGCAATATCCGTGAGGTGCGGCTGCCCGGCCGCGTCGCCGCCAACAATTCCGATACCGCCGCCGACCTGGCGCGGCTTGGCCTCGGCCTCATCCAGGCGCCGCGCTATCGCTTCGACAAAGACCTGGCCGAAGGGACGCTGGTCGAAGTGCTGGCCGATTATCCGCCATCGCCGACGCCGCTGTCGGCGCTCTACCCGCAGAACAGACAGCTCTCGCCGCGCCTTCGCGTCTTCCTCGACTGGGCCTCACGCATCTTCGCCGAGGCAAACCTGTAGGCTGCAAAACGCGCCACTCGCGATCAACTCGGTTTTGCAAACCCGGCCAGGGACGCATAGCCGCGTACCACGCTCTTGCGTTCTTCGCGCGAAGCGACGGCGTCGATGTCATCAAACCCATGCGGCGCCCGGGCCTCGACCATGTCTATGACCGCTTCCGGCCCGCCTTGCCGATTGGCCAGCACGATGGCCGATGTGGCCGGCCGCCGCTCCCCGTCATACCGTGTTAGCGCGGCTTCGACGGTCGGTCCTGCGGCCAGATGCATCGCAAGGCAACCAGCGTCGAGTATTGCCTGGCTGGCTCCGTTCGACCCCACCGGGTACATGGGATGCGCCGCATCGCCGAGCAGCGTCACCCGCCCGAACGACCATCGTGGCAGCGGGTCGCGGTCGCAGTTCGGATATTCGTAGAAGCCATCCGTTGCCTGGATGATCGAGGCGGGGTCGACAAAATCAAGCTGAAACCGGTCACGCACGAAGGGCAGCACATCGTCGATCACGCCCGGGCGGCTCCAGTCGCCGGGACGCAGCGGTGATGTGCCGCTATCGCCGGTATTGGCCATCACCGCCCAGTTCGTCAGCCTGGTCTCTTCGCGATCCGGCTCGATCGGATAATAGACGAACTTGGCGAAATTGCCGCCGGCACCCGCCATGGTGCGCCCGTCGC
>NZ_RZPI01000375.1:0-5464 GCF_003998715.1 Mesorhizobium sp. M7A.F.Ca.CA.002.15.2.1 | reverse complement strand
GCTCGGCGAGCTGGGTGAGGTAGGCGGCGACCTGGCGCGAGAATTTGCGCTTATCCATGAAAAGCTGGTGCGACCCATCGGCGGCGAGGATGGCGAAGCCGAGCGCCAGCGGCGTGTGCGGCACGTCGCCGCCACGGATGTTGAAGGCCCAGGCGATGGAGGAGGGGTCGGTCAGCACCGCATGGGTGGCGCCGTCCTTGGCGATCGCCGCCGCTAGCCGCGCCAGCTTGTCCTTGGCGAGCTCGCCGGCAAAGCCGATCGGGTGGAGCTCGACGGGAGCCACCGGCGCGTCGGGCTGATCCTTCCAGATGATGTCGATCGGGTTTTTGTCGAGCGGCACCAGTACGGCGCCGTTCTTGTCGACTGAGGCCTGCAGCGCCTTGACCTCGCTGATCGTGTGCAGCCATGGATCGAAGCCGAGCCGTGCGCCCTTGCCAAGATTGTCTTTCAGCCAGACAGCCGGCGGATTGTCGACCAGGCTTTCGATCGAAAAGACGTCGAGATCGACCTCGCTGCGCACCTGCAGCGTGTAGCGCCCGTCAACAAAGACGAAGGCGCGGTCGCGCAGGACGATGGCGACGCCGGCCGAGCCGCTGAAGCCGGTCAGCCATTTCAGCCGCGCCGAACGATCGGCGACATATTCGCCCTGATGCTCGTCGGCACGCGGGACGATGAAGCCGTCCAGCCCGTTGGCTTCAAGCCATTGGCGCAGCAGCGCCACGCGCGGTTTGCCGACGGCCGGGTCGCCCGCGGAATCGAAGGTCTGGAACATGGTGGGCCTCCTGCATGTCCGCGCAACCGTAGCGTACGGTCGCGGAAATCGGAATCGATTTCCGGCTGCGCGCAACCTGCTACAGCATCGCCGGACTGACAACTGGGGGAATTTGGTCCAGGCTCGGTCGGTGCCGGTCTAATGCTTCAGGTGGATCGTCACCCAGCCCTCGCGGTGCAAGGTTCTGACATGGCGGAAATTCTGGCCGACATAGGCCGAGATGACCGCGTCCCGCTGGCGCTCGAGGATGCCCGACAGCACGATCGAACCGCCAAGTGCGATATGATGGGCCATTTGCGGCGCCAGCCGCATCAGCGGCCGCGCCAATATGTTGGCGACGATCAGATCGAAGGGTGCGCGCTTGCCGAAGATCGGATGGTGAAAGCCGGGCGCGGTTGCTGTTTCCACCAGTGCCTTGACGTGGTTGAGCCGCGCATTGGCGGCAGCCACCCGCACCGCCACCGGATCAATGTCGGTGGCCAGCACCGGAATGTGCGCCAGCTTGGCGACGGCGATCGCCAGTACCGCGCTGCCGGTGCCGAGGTCGAGCGCATTGCGCGGGTGTTCGCGCCGGACCACTCTTTCCAGCATTTCCAGGCAGCCGGCGGTGGTGCCGTGATGGCCGGTGCCGAAGGCGAGGCCGGCTTCGATTTCGATGGCGAGTTCGCCGCTGTGGCGTTTCCTGCGGTCATGTGCGCCGTGGACGAAGAAACGTCCGGCACGCACCGGCTTCAACTCTTCCAGCGAATGCGCCACCCAGTCGATGTCGGGCAGGGGCTCGCGCTCGATCGGCTTCGACAGGGAAAGGCCGGCAAGGATGTCCTTCAAGCGGGTCTCGACCGCATCGACGTCGCCATCGGCATAGAGCGACACTTCGTGGATGTCCTTGTCCTCGTCGACCTCCAGCACGGCGATCGGCAGCCCCTCTTCCTCGAAGGCCGCCTCAAGCGCCGCGAAAATGCTGACGGACTCGATCTTTCCGGTGGTGAAGTAAAGGCGCGTCTGGGTCATGAAATGGTAATCAGCCTTTCGCCGCCAGCCGCTTCAGCTTGGCGATGGCCGTATCGGCGCTTTCGCCGTAGGCGATTGTGCCGGCAAAATCGCCCTTGGCGTTGAGCAGCAGCACCGAGGCGGTATGATCCATCGTGTAGTCGCCGTCGCCGGTGTCGACCTTCTTCCAATAGATGCCGAACGACTTGGCCATGGCATGGACCTTGTCCGGAGCGCCCGTGATGCCGACGATACGGTCGGAGAAATTGCTGACATAGGCGTTCATCACCTCAGGCGTGTCGCGCTCCGGATCGACCGATACGAAATAGGCGTGCAGGTTCTTGCCGTCGTCGCCGAGCGTCTTCAGCCAGCCGGCCAGTTCGAACAGCGTGGTCGGGCAGACCTCGGGGCAATGGGTGAAGCCGAAGAAGACGACGCTGGGCTGGCCCCGGAAGGCGGCTTCGGTGATCGGCGCGCCTTTCTGGTCGACCAGAGTAAAGGCGGCCCCGAATGGCTCGCCGCCATAGTGGCCGCGATACCAGTCGAAGGTCAGCCAGCCGATGCCGGCCGCCATCAGGACGAGAATACCGACCAGGATAGAACGCATCATCAGAAAAGTCCGTCTGCAGAAATCGTCGCGCCGGCTCAATGCCGCGCCTGTGTGACAGTCTTAGCGGTTCGGCCCCGCACAGGCAAAGTGCCGCGTTGCCGCAACCGCTGCGGTGTCGACCTATCTGCTTGCAAAGCCGGGCCGCTCGCCCCACCTGTGACCGGCAACTCGAACCGCAGGAGGGTCCCTTGCAACGACTGATTGGGCACGGACTGATTGGGCGAAGACTGATCGGCGGTGCCTTGGCCGCGTGCGTTGTCCTAGGTGCCGGGGCCGCCGTGGCCGATGAAGTCGGCAAGGTCGGCGTCGACTGGCTCGGCAACGACATCATCGTCGAGGCGATCAAGGACCCCAAAGTGGAGGGCGTGACATGTCACGTCTCCTATTTCGATCGCGGCATCATCGATCGCCTGCACAAGGGCAACTGGTTCGAGGATCCGTCCGATTCCTCGATCTCCTGCCGCCAGACCGGCCCGATCACCATCGGCGACATCGACATGAGCGAGGGCGGCGAGGAAGTGTTCAAGCAAGGCATCAGCCTGATCTGGAAGAAGCAGGTGGTGAACCGCATCTACGACAAGGCCAACGAGACGCTGATCTATCTCTCGCATTCGCGCCAGGTGCAGAACGGCTCGGCCAAAATGTCGGTCACCACTGTGCCGCTCTACGGCCAGAACGTGGTGTGGAGCAAAGGCAAGCCGCAATAGGCGATTCAGTTCCTTCCCGGGCGCACGATTGGCCCCGCTTGCGGGACCAATCGCCTGGGCGAATCCTTGCCGGGAAACGATCTGACGGACGATTGGCCCCGCTTGCGGGACCAATCGCCTAGGCGTAAAGCCGCCGGCATGGACCGTTCCGAAGATCTCGTCCCGAAAGACCCCGAGCCACGCATCCATCCGACCGCGGAGTTGAAGGCGTGCAAGCTTGGGCGTTATGCCTCGATCGGCGAGCGGGTGGTGCTTCGCGAGGTCACCGTCGGCGACTTCTCCTATTTCGAACGCCATTCGGAAGCGATCTACACGACGATCGGCAAATTCTGCTCGATCGCCGCCAACAGCCGCATCAATGCGCTGGAGCATCCCATAGAGCGGCTGACCCAGCACAAGCTCAGCTACCGGCCGAACGAGTATTTTCGCTGGCTGGGCGTCGATGCCGCCTTCCGCGAACGGCGGCAGGCGAAAGCCGTGACCATCGGCCATGATGTCTGGATCGGCCACGGCGCGGTGATCATGCCCGGGGTCACCATCGGCAATGGCGCGGTGGTCGGCGCCAACGCAGTGGTGACGCGTGATGTGCCGCCCTACGCGATCGTCGCCGGCGTGCCGGCGAAGGCTCTCCGGCCACGCTTCGCTCCGGATATCGCGGCGCGGATCGAAGCTCTCGCCTGGTGGAACTGGCCGGTCGAAAAGCTCGCCAGAGCGGTTCCCGACATGCAGGCAATGCCGATCGAAGCATTCCTCGATCGTTGGGAAAACGACGCCGTCTGACCAGCTCAAGACGTCGACGGTAACCAATTTTCTTAACGTAAAATATTAAAGTTAAGAAATGGAAAACGGATTGTATCCGTGAAATTAAACACTCCAAGGTTGCAAGACTTTCGGCAAAATGCACTACTCGTTTCGGGGGTAAGTCGTAAGAAGTCGAAGAAAACACTACTAGCAACAATGGAGAGAAGTCATGAAGAAGTTCGCTTTTGTACTCACCGCTGCTATGGTTTCGTTCTCGACTGTCGGCGCCTATGCCGGCGGCTGGGGAGGTAGCTCGGGTAGCCTGATCAATGTGTCGCCGTCCATCGGTGTCGGCCAGGTGACCGCGCTCAATGGCATCCTGAGTGGCAACAACATCCTGAGCGGCAATGTCGTCCAGGGCATTCTGAACGGCAACAAGACCAACGTCCTTACCGGCGTTCTCAGCGGTATCGGCGTCAATGTCCTTGGCGGCAACAGCTACAAGCTGGGCGGCCGTCACTGAGCAGGAAAGTCACGGGCATCCTTATGTCACGTGTCGTGGGCAGGAGGGTCTTCAACACCCTCCTGCCTCCGCTTGTGGGCCTACCCAGTCAAGCGCGGGAATGAGCTAGATCTTCGCCCGCAGGCCCACAAATGCATCGACCGTGTGTTCGCGCTCGTCGATCACGGTCTTGAAGGTCTCGGAAACGTCGACGCGAACGACAATGGCCATCGATTTGGTCGCGTTGTACGTCGCTTCGGCATAGACGCCCTTGCGGCGCTCCTGGTTCTCGTAGAGCAAATTGTCCTTGAGCTCATAGAAGATGCCGGAAGCGATGCCGAGGTTTTCGCGCACCTTCATGCCCAGTTCCAGTTCCGCGCGCTGCAGCCACGAAGCCAGGGGGTCGTCGGTTTCGGACGTTTCGTAGCGGCCGAAATAGGTGCCGCGCAGCTCGAAGCCGTGCGGCAGAGGCTTGCCGAAGGTGACTTGCCAGGTCGGACGCCAGCGCTGGTAGATGTTATCGGCGCCACGCAGGAACTGCGCACCCAGCGCCACGCCGAGCGTCGAACCGTCGGTGGCCTTGTAGGCCGCCTCGGCGCGCAGCGTATAGGCGTTGAACGACAGGAACAGCGGCGGGTAACCGATTTCCTCGACGCTGGCGAAGAGCGCAGACGCGGACGCGCCGAAGGCAAGCTGGCCAACTGTCCGGGTGACCCGAGCCGCCAACTGGAAGAGATTGCGGTCGGCATGCAGCTTCGCCGGCAAGATGAGATCTTCCTGGAAATGCGTCGCGCCGAGCTTTTCGTAGCTGTCGGCGGCCTCGAGGATCAGCGATGTGGCGTTGCCGAGGTCGATGCCGAGTTGTGTCTGGGCGCCGAAGACCTGCTTGAACTCGCGCGTACCCAGCGTCAGCGGGCCGATATCCAGATTGTCGCCGGTGCTGGAGACGCGATAGCTCAGCGATCCCCTCAGTTCGAGGCCCGGGCCGAGCCGGCGGAAGGCCTCGGCCGACAGCGACAATCCGCGGTCGTCCTCGATCGACGTCTTGTCGTAATGCGTTACCTGGAAGTCCGCGCTGAATTTCGCGTTGGCGTCGTTGTCGCCCCATTGCTGCTGCAGCGAACCGCGCAACAGTGTGTACC
>NZ_RZPI01000374.1:0-5490 GCF_003998715.1 Mesorhizobium sp. M7A.F.Ca.CA.002.15.2.1 | reverse complement strand
CCCAAAGCAGGGGATGTCACAGCTTTGCTTATCATCTTCACTCGTCCTGATTGGAAACTGACATGGGCAACCCGCCGCCATGGCTGGCGGCGGGTTTGGGACAATTCCAAGTTCAGTCGTAGACCTTGACGATCTTGCGGGTGCCCGGATCCACCAGGACGGTGCGGTTGTCGACCACTACGTAGCGGTATTTGACGTCGGGGATCTCATGAAGCTCGACCGTATCCGGCAACGCGCTACCAACATTCAGTTCCACGCCGGGAATCTTGACCGAAGCGAGGGGCTGCTTCTTCACATACTCGCGGATGACCGTGTCCTGTTCAGGCTGGATGACAACGTCCTGAGCGGCAACGGCGCCCACTCCGGCCAACAGCAACAGCGCCGCTGCGGCGCCCGTTAGGTGCATTTTCATACTGTTTCTCCTTGCGAGTCAGCATGACAAGATCGTCCAACGCTGACGGCAACTGAACTTGAGCCAACTGAAAATGTTCCTCAGATTGGGCTTCGGTCGGATGCTGTCTGCGACTTAAGTCTGGCCCGAGAGCGCATTGGTCTTACCGACGGGAACGGCTCTCTGTTCACGGCTGTTTGTCTCCCGGAATTCGGAGAAACAGATGGACAAAAGTGTTGGCCAAGCGCGCTGGTTGCTCGCACCGATTTTCGCGACAGCCGTTACCTTTCTGGTGATGGGAATAGTCCTTGGCTGACATGTCGTCGATCGGCGCAGCAACGTCCCTTCCTGCGCTGAGAGGGTTCGCAAGCCGCTTCGGCGCCTGGCGAACCCTCTATCTTCACCATACGCCGGCCTGCTCGTCGCTATCGTCCAGCAGTTGCTCGTTCAGTTTGCCGCTCGGTTATCGGGCCGTGTGTATCGATCGAGCCGGCGGCGAAGACAAGACACGTTGATCCGTAGGCTGCTCGCTGAAGTAAAGCGAACTGCCGAGAATGAGGAACACGATGCCCACCGCCGTCAATCCAACCATGAGCACGGCAATCGCCGTTCCTGGGCCATAGCCTGTCTTGATGATGGTGGATCGGTGGGCCATCGCGGCGTTCTCCAGACACCCGGCGGTGCCGAGTTCTGCGACAAACGACAAGCGAGGCCCGATGTTCCCTCGTTGGAAGACTCAATCGGTCACTTTGGGCTTTTGCTTTTTCCTGTAGGACCAAGGTCTTATCTGCCGAGCGCAAAGGTCCAAGGGGCCTTGTTCAGTTCCGATAATGTCCCTTGGATGTTCCGTTACTTTAGGTAAACCTGATATATTGCCTGGGCGGAAAACTTAGCTGGCCAAGCAAAATCGCCCGCGAACCGGGCATGGAAAATGTGGCTTTGGCAAGTTCAACAACAGGCAGTCATGTCTCGGGCGACGAATAGCTCACGTCTCGTCGAATCCGCCCTCTCGGGTCTGATCGTGCGTGATTGCGGCTTCTTCCTCATCATCGGGGAGGGCGTCGTCGCTGTCCTGGTACGCGTTATCGTCGTCCTCGTCCGGCAGATCGCCGTCTTTTTCGACGCCGTAACGCATGTCGCCGTTTTCCGGCGCGGACTCTGGCAGGATCTCGCCGCCCTTGATTGCATCCCAATCCTGCTGCTCGATGGTCGGCCCATCCGCCCTCGGTGCGTCATCTTCGATGTCGGCGCTTGGTTTGTTGCGAGGTGCCATGCTGGCCTCCAATCGTTGAAGAACTGGAGGCGAAACTCGGCGTGCCGGCGTTTGTTCCGGACCCGAAGTGCAAAGACCGGCGTGCTTCTGGATTGTCGACGGCTGGCGTGTCAGCCCAGCCCGCCAGCACCGCGGCCGCGGCCCGCACAGTTGCCAAGTTGCCGTGCAAATGGAGAACGCATTGCGGCGACTGACCCCTTACTTGCGAAGTTGCTAAAATAATGAAATGTTGTCCGCGGGAAATGAAATGAGGCAGGGACTGGTTGGAACCGGCGCGGTTTCGACGGTTTTGGAAACCATGTATTTTGGACAGTTTCTGGTAGGAATGTCAGCCACGGCCGTCATCGTCGCGGTCTGGACCTATATGACCACCGGCTCCTTCTGGGAGGCATTTGCCTGGACGATAGCGACGCTGCTTGTCCTGCAGGTCGGCTACTTCGTGCTCGTCGTGAGGCTGATCTTCAGGCGCGCACATGACATCGTGCCGAGCCAGGATCCGGTAGACGCCTTTCCGCCATTGCATCGCGACGGTGTCCAGCTTTGAGACCGGGTGACCGGGACCGATCAGGAATGGCGTTTCCATACCAGGCCGTCCACTCGAGCGCGTGCGCCGGGGCGCTCGGGGAACGTCGCCACCAGCGCGATCACGACCGACGGCAAGGTGTTTGGTCGCTGAGACGGCTTCTGAGCATATCCCTGCTGGAGATTTCGGCCAGCGTTATCATGGGAACAGGATGCATGCGCGACCGCTCCGCATTGTGCTCAGGCCGACAGGTTGGGAACAAGTGCTGATGCTTCGCGTTCTCTGGCAGTGCCGATGAGGTTGCCGCCTCCATCGGTGCCGTTATGGCTCGCTCTGCTCCCGGCGGGGCGAGCCCTTTTCGTGCTGGAGCCTTTCAAATCGTCCAGATGAAGAGGCGGATGCGCGGCCGATTTGGCGCACTGGTGCTCAGATTGAATTTTTTCCCTTTAAATATCCGTACATATCTGTGCAAGTTTTCAAACTCTTGAATGCTGTCTGCCGAATGTTTGATCAGCAACCAATCAATATCCAGGCTGCAATCGTAATATCTTCAATTCTGAAGTTACGATGGAACCGCATGGCAGCGGTGGAGTTTTTATGGAGGGCGGAATTCAGTTATCACTAGGAGATGGCCATGAGACTTTATCTTACGAGCGCGGCGACCGCCGTCGTCCTGATGGGCGGGATTGGTGCGGCGCTGGCGGAAAACGTCGTCGTCGTCCAGCCGGAGCAGGAGACAGTCGTTCGCGAATACATCAAGAGAGAACCGCTTGCCTCGGTGAACCTTCTGGGCGTCGAGCTCAAGCTCGGCTCGTCGGTGCCGGATACGGTCGAACTGCGTGAGGTGCCCGACGTCAAATACCGCGTCGCGGTGATCAACGACCAGACGGTCCTCGTCGATCCGGAGACCCGCCAGATTGTTGAAGTGCTGCACTAGGGATTCCGCAGTACTGGACCTTGGGAAAAACCCGCCCCGACGTCGCGTCGGGGCGGGTTTCCTTTGCCGCGACCCGCGATGGCCTATTCGGCGGCCAGTCTATCCTGCGTCTTGGTCTCGAAATCGCTGGCGTCGTGGCGTTCATGCAGTTGCATGGCAGGCTCACCGAAGGCGCGGTTGACCATGCGCCCGCGCTTGACCGCCGGGCGGGCGTCGATGGCCTTCGCCCAACGCTGCACATGCTTGTACTCGTGCACCGACAGGAACTCGCCGGAATCATTGTACATGCGGCCGAGTGCCAGCCCGCCATACCAGGGCCACACCGCCATGTCGGCGATGGAATAGTCCTTGCCGCCGAGATATTCAGTCTCGGCCAACCGGCGGTCGAGCACGTCCATCTGACGCTTCACCTCCATCGAGAAGCGATCGATGGCATATTCGAACTTTTCCGGCGCATAGGCGTAGAAGTGGCCGAAGCCGCCGCCCAGATACGGCGCCGAGCCCATCTGCCAGAACAGCCAGGACAGCACCTCGGCGCGGGCCGGCTGTTCGGTCGGAAGGAATTCGCCAAACTTTTCGGCGAGATAGACCAGGATCGAGCCGGATTCGAAGATGCGCACCGGTGTGGTGCCACTGTGGTCCATCAGGGCCGGAATCTTGGAGTTTGGATTGACCTCGACGAAGCCGCTGCCGAACTGGTCGCCATCGTTGATCCGGATCAGCCAGGCATCGTATTCGGCACCCTTGTGGCCGCGCGCCAGAAGCTCTTCCAGCATGACGGTGACCTTGACGCCGTTCGGCGTCGCCAGCGAATAGAGCTGCAACGGATGCTTGCCGACAGGCAGTTCCTTGTCATGCGTCGGCCCGGCGATCGGCCGGTTGATGCTGGCAAAGGCTCCGCCGCTCGGCTTGTTCCAGGTCCATACTTTCGGCGGTGTGTAGTCGGTCATTTCGTGGCCTCGTGTCGGGGAAGGATGGCAGGTCGCCATTAACTAGGGCTGCGGATGTGTAAGTTCAACTTGCGTTGAACTATTATCGATGCCCGCAGTGCCAACATCGGCAATTGGGCTCTTCCTTACCCTTGCGCCTTCTCCTGCGTGGCATACCTATAGAAGATGTCGCCAAAGCCCACCCAGGACAAAAGCATGACCATCAATCCCAATCTGCGCTCGGTCGTGGCCGTGCGGGCCACTGTTCCCGAAGATGCCTTTACGGCCGGGGCGCTCGGCACGCTCAGGGAAGGCAGCGGCGTCGTCATTCGCAATGACGGGCTGGTGCTGACCATCGGCTATCTCATCACCGAAGCGGAAGAGGTCTGGCTGACCAGCCATGACGGCCGCGTCATCCCCGCGCACGCGCTGGCCTATGACCAGGAATCGGGCTTCGGCCTGGTGCAGGCGCTGGCGCCGCTCGGCCTGCCGGCGGTGGCGCTGGGCGATGCCGGCAAGGCCAGGATCGGCGACGCCGTGGTGCTGGCCGACGGCATCGGCCAGTCGGTGCAGGCCAGGATCGTCACCAAGCAGGAATTCGCCGGCTATTGGGAGTATCTGCTCGACGAGGCGATCTTCATTGCGCCGGCGCACCCGTCCTGGGGCGGTGCCGGGCTGTTCGGCGCCGATGGCTCGCTGCTCGGCATCGGTTCGCTGCGCCTGCAGATGAGCCGCAATGGCGAGGTCGCCGATATCAACATGGTGGTGCCGATCGATCTGTTGCCGCCCATACTCGACGATCTCCTGACGCGCGGCCAGGTGGCCAAGCCGCCGCGTCCATGGCTCGGCGCCCTGTCGGCCGAAAGCGATGGCAGAGTGGTGGTGATGAGCGTGACCGAAGGCGGTCCGGCGGCCAAGGCTGGCCTGCGCCAGGGCGACATCATCTCGGACATCCGCGACGGCGCGGTCGATGGACTCGCCGATTTCTATCGCAAGCTGTGGGAGAGCGGCTCGGCCGGTGCCGAGATTCCGATGCGGGTGCTGCGCGACGGCCGCGAAACCTGGCTGCGCGTCAAGTCCGCCGACCGCGGCAGTTTTCTGAAGAAACCGCAGCTGCAATAGCGCGTCAGCCACACGATGCATCCAAGACTGCTCAAAACCTTCCTTGCGGTGGCGCGGAGCCGCAACATCACGCGCGCCGCAGAAGTGGTCCACCTCGCGCAATCGAGCGTCAGCGACCAGATCCTGGCGCTCGAGGCCGAGCTTGGCGCTGCCCTGTTCACGCGCGCGAAGTCCGGTCTCGAGCTGACGCCGGCAGGCCTAGCGCTGCAGCCGATCGCCGAGGATTTGTTGCGGCTCGACGGCGAGGCGCGCGCGGCCGTGCAGGCAGCGGCAGGTTCGACAAGCGGGCACCTGACCATCGGCGCGCTGGAGACG
>NZ_RZPI01000373.1:0-5492 GCF_003998715.1 Mesorhizobium sp. M7A.F.Ca.CA.002.15.2.1 | reverse complement strand
GGCCCCGGGGACTGTAGGTTCGGCCACCGCCACTGCTGTTGCGTCCGCAAGGGGCGGACAGTCGCTCGACCTCCCGGCCGCTCTCCAGCCTCCCAGCGACAGCAAAACTCAATCAACAGTCAGCCGAACCGAGGCGCTGCCGGGCGTCCCGGATAAAGTCGTTCGGGCCTGCCATGATGCCATCGAGTCGGCCGCCGCTCCGTTGGGGGCGACCAGCGTGCGCGTCACCAGCGCGGGCTTCGTACATCAGTTGAGTCGGGCGACGATCTCGGCCCCCATCGAGGTCAGCATCGACTATGCGCGGCAAGGCAGCGTGGAAACGCGGCAGGCGGCGATCCAATGCGAATTGGACGCGACAGGCAGCGTGATCGGCCTGACATAGCGCATCGCGCAGAACACTCTCGCTGATGAAGCAGGGTGAATTCGAGAGGCCATTCATCTTTGGCCGAAATGGCAGCAGGCCTCGGGTGCATTACGAAGGGGTGCGGGGCATCAAAAATGGCCTTCCACGGAAGCGACCGCGCAGTCGGAAATCACTGCGGTGTCACGTGTCTTGGCAAGAGCGAATAAGGAAGTGTGATCGAACGCACCCGGGTCATCCGCGAAGGGCTGCGAACCTTGCCAATCTTCTTGCTGACGGCCTTCACCTGGCTGGCTGCCGCGCGGCCAGAACGCGGCTTCAGGGGCGGTTCGATCTGCGCGCTGCGGCGCTCAGTCCTGAGCCTGTCGTTGTCCCCGCGCGCCGCAGCCAAGTCGCGGGCAAGAGAAACAGTGGCCTTGCGTTGCTCGTCCAGAGCCTCCTGAAGCTTAGCGACACGCACCAAAAGAGCTTGGGCGGCGGCTTCGCGCTCGATGCGTGCTCTGTCGAGATCCTTACGATTCATGACGGCTGTAGTACGTTCCCGTGCCAGGGCCTGTGCCGTCTCGGTTGCGGCCTGCTCGGCACGCTCTTTCGCTGAGACTGCCTTGGCTCGCTCCAGTTCAGCCGCCTGGCGCTCGATGCGAGCTTCTTTCAGCTCCTCAACGGCCGCTGCTGCTGCAGCGCGTTCTCGTGCGAGCGTTCGCTCCGTGTCAGCTGCGGTCCGCTCCACTTGTTGTCTCGCTGTGACCGCGTCGGTCTGTTCCTGCTCAGCCGCAGCCGTACGCTTCATGAGTGCGGCATTGGCCAGTTTCGCTTCGGCGAGATCGCCACGAAGCAGCTCCGTCTTCCGGCGCTCGTCGTCGAGTATGCCGCTCGCCTGCACCAGTGAAGCCTTGGCCGTGGCGCGATCCTTGGCGGCCTCGGTCTCAAGCTGTTCAATTTGGACGCGCGCTTGCGATAAATCGCGCGCCTGCCTTTGGGCTTGCTCCTGCTCGAGATGAGCAGCGGGCATCTCCTTAAGGACATAGCTGGCGCCCTCGCTCAGCATCGTGCCGGCCTCTCCCGCAATGCGCCGCAACGCGTCAAGGGTGCGGGCTGCCGCGAGTTCATTGCGCAACCGCTCCTCGCGCGCGTCATCGGCAGCTGCCATGCTTGCCCTCAGCGTGTGGATCTGCTTGCTCGCCTCGAGGAGCGCTCCCTGCAGAGCGGCGCTCCTGGCACGCTCGCCTTCCGCCGCCCGGTGCTCCTGGTCGGCCAATTGTCTCGCAGCGGCAGCCTGAGCACGATCCGTCCCGGTTTGCGCCTGGTTAGCCGTGAGATCCGGGCCAAGCAATTCGGCACTCGCCTGAAATCCCAGCGGGCGCGAAAGGTCTCGATGGGCCTGGTCTTGGGTTTGCGAGATGGCGGAAGCGCTTTCGACCCAGATTTGTCTCGTCATCGCATAGCCAATCGGCGCGGCCAGACAAATGGCGGCGAGACCCAAGCGCGATACAAGAACGATCGGCCTGCGAACGACAGGGTTTGAGGCAGGCGCCATGGCCGGGTCGGGATCTCTCAACTGAGCTGTGAAATTCAAACCGCGATCCGCAGCATAGGCCAACGGAGCAATTTTTGGCGGTGAAGCCTTATGGCGCAATTGGTTCCATGCCGACCCGCAAATCCGCTTCCCACGTTCCGCGATCGCGCTGATGGATGCTGCAAGCCGGCCAGACTGCACTCTGTTCGGTGCAGGAGCACCGGTCTCGACCACTGACGAGCACCCGCTGGGTTCGGATGTCGCGGCGAAATGTTCGATTCGCACTCCGAACCGAGAGTAGTTGGTATTTTGAGCCCGAACATCCAGGCCGACCGCATGCAAGGGGTTGGCAGCCTTGGAAGAAGCAGGCCCGACGACAAGTCCGTCCGGGCTTTCCCATTCCCAAGAAGCCTCGTCGGCGAAACCGGATCTGCCTTCGTCAAACGCTGCAAGGCGGCGCCGTCGCACTGCGGCAAGGATACGCCGGAGCACAAGATAGACGCCCACCGATGCAAGCGTCACCACTGCGCTCAGAATGGCCAGATTTACGTCGTTTGCATACATTTCGGCAAGATAATTTGGCATTGCCGTGCCCGTGCGTTCTGGGTGTATTGCCAAGTTCATAAAGCGATGTCTGGTCATTCGCCTTGGTATTCGCCAAGGCCTTACCGCTCTCGGAGCGTCGCTTTCTTCGGGATCCTTCTGGTCCTTGCGAATTGTTGCGGATGGCGGGGCGCCGGTCGCGTTCCGATAGATCGCCGCAGTTGATATTCCGTAGCGGGCAATGGCCGACCAAGGACGCATGCAGGGCTCTGAAACGCCGGTTTGCGCCTCTGCATAGCAACCTCGCGAGAGTTCGCCGGTGCGGACAATTCGCCATTTCCGGGCTTAGGACTGTCCATCATGAACTTTAAGCTAGGTCACAGCGCACCACGGTCAACCATCAGCTCCTAGTGATCCTGCAGGCAGCCTTCGGCCAGACAAAGGGCCATTGTAGTGCCCGCTCTTCGTAGTGAAGCTGATCGTTCCTTGTTCGGTGATGCATTCCCGCCGAGATTAGAATTCGTCGTACTGTTTCGCGAAAAGTACGACGTCAATTTGCTAAGCTGATGCAAAGCATGGTGATCCCGACAGGAATCGAACCTGTGACCTACAGATTAGGAATCTGCCGCTCTATCCTACTGAGCTACGGGACCACGCGGCCAGACACATAGCCGCTTCGGATCGTTTCGCCAAGAGGCCGGCCGAAGGCAATTCGGCCGGCTTTGCGCTGCCGCTGTCAGGCGGCCAGCGCGGTTTCAGCCAGTTTCACCCAGTAGCTCATGCCGTGCGGGATGACCTCGTCGTTGAAATCGTAGGCCGGGTGGTGCAGACCGGCGGTGTCGCCATTGCCGATGAAGATGAAGGCGCCGGGGCGGGCTTCGAGCATGTAGGAGAAATCCTCGCCGCCCATCACCGGCTGGATGCCGCGGTGGACATGGGCGTCGCCAGCGACACTCATCGCGACGTCACCGGCAAACACCGTCTCTTCCGCGTGGTTGAAGGTCACGGGATAATTCGCCTGGTAGTCAACCTCGATCCTGGCCCCGAACGCGGTCGCCAGCCCGTCGCAAATGCTGCGGATGCGCTCTTCGGACTTCTTGGCGATTTCTTTTCGCAAGGTGCGCACGGTGCCGGCGATTTCGGCGGTTTCGGGGATGATGTTGTAGGCATCGCCGGCGTGGAACTTGGTCACCGACACCACCACGGCCTCGACCGGATCGGTGCTGCGCGAGGCGATCGTCTGCAAGGCGCCGACCAGTTGGCTGGTGATGACGATCGGGTCGATCGTACCGTGCGGCATCGCCGCGTGGCCGCCCTTGCCGCGCACGGTGATGGTGAATTCGGCGGTCGCCGCCATGATCGGGCCCGGGCGAATGGCGAACTGTCCGACAGGCAGGCCCGGCATGTTGTGCATGCCGAATACCCTGGAGATGTCGAAACGCTCCATCATGCCGTCCTTGACCATCTCGTTGCCGCCGCCGCCGCCCTCTTCGGCCGGCTGGAAGATCACCGCCACCGAACCGGTGAAGTTGCGCGTCTCGGCGAGGTATTTGGCCGCACCCAGCAGCATCGCCGTGTGGCCGTCATGGCCGCAGGCATGCATCTTGCCGGGGATGGTCGAGGCGTAGGGCTTTCCTGATATCTCGTTGAGCGGCAGCGCGTCCATGTCGGCGCGCAGGCCGATGGTGGGACCTTCGCCCTGGCGGCCGCGGATGATGCCGACCACGCCGGTCTTGCCGAGCCCGGTGACCACATCGTCACAGCCGAAAGCCTTCAGCTTCTCGGTGACGAAGGCGGCGGTCTTGAAGACGTCGAAGTTCAGTTCTGGCGTCTGGTGCAGATGCTGGCGCCAGCCGGCAACTTCGTCCTGCATTTCGGCGGCACGGTTCAGGATTGGCATGATGGTTCCATCTCGCTGTTGGGACGGCGGGTGTTGGCCGCTGCCTTGCAATTGTGATCGCCAGGCACTTTGCCATCTTGGCGTCACATAGAGTAAATAGCACCGCAACAATGGGGTCCGGGTTTTGAGGGTCGGACCATATGCTGGCGATCGCGTAATGAAATCTTACGGAGCCAGGGGCGACTACGGCAAGAGGCGATTTCGGATTTGATCATGCGGTACAGGCATTTCCTCAAACTATTCTCGGCTGGCACAATCGCGCTGTCGGTTGTGGCCGGGCCGGCGCTGGCCAATCCGGTGGTCGTGTTCGACCTCGGCAGCGGCAAGATCCTGCAGCATCAGGATGCGTTCAAGCGCTGGTATCCGGCATCGCTGAGCAAGCTGATGACCGCTTACGTCACCTTTCGGGCGATCGCGGCCGGCGAGGTACAGCTCGATTCGCCGATCAAGGTGACCAAACACTCCGCCGCCGAGCCGCCAAGCAAGATGGGCTTCAAGCCGGGTTCGGTGATGCGGCTCGACAATGCGCTGAAGATGATGCTGGTCAAATCGGCCAACGACATTGCCATGGCTGTCGGCGAAAATGTCGGCGGTTCGCAGGCGGCCTTTGCCGACCGGATGAACGCCGAGGCGACCCGGCTCGGCATGAACGGCACGCATTTCGTCAATCCGAACGGGCTCTATTCGCCGGATCAGTACACGACGGCGCGCGACCTCGCCGTGCTGGTGATGGCGATCCGCCGCGAATTTCCGCAATATGTGCCGTGGTTCTCGATCGAGGGCCTTGCCGTCGGCAAGAAGGCGATCCCCAACTACAATCTCTTGATCGGCCGCTATCCCGGCGCCGATGGCATGAAGACCGGTTTTGTCTGCCCTTCCGGCTTCAACATGATCGGTTCGGCGACGCGCAACGGGCGCACGCTGGTCGCGGTTGTGCTTGGCGAGAAGTCGGCGGTCACCCGCGCCGAGACGGCGGCAAAACTGCTCGATCAGGGGTTCGACACGCCTGTCGCCGGCTCGGCCACCGTCACCACGCTGGCGCCCTATGGCGACACGGTCTCACCCAACGACATGCAGGACGAGGTCTGCAAGAAGAAGACGCCGCAGGAGCAATCCGAGGCGCCGCCGGCCGCCGCCAAGAACGTGCCGAAATCACCCTATCAGGAAAAGCT
>NZ_RZPI01000372.1:0-5521 GCF_003998715.1 Mesorhizobium sp. M7A.F.Ca.CA.002.15.2.1 | reverse complement strand
CCTCTCCCCCGATCGACGGGGGAGAGGAAAGGCGCGAGCTTATGCACGCTGGCACCCTTCCTCTCCCTCCGGAGGGGGGAGAGGTGGCGTCGCGAAGCGGCGACGGAGTGGGGGAAGGCGCTCATGAAACCCGTAGCCGTCGCAAAACGGGCACTACCCAGCGAGCCAGAAAACTCAGGCAAGGTGACAACCAGGCCGAAGCGCTGCTTTGGCTTGAGTTAAAGGCCCGCAAGCTTGGCGGCTACAAGTTCACGCGACAGTTCTCTATCGGACCATACTACGCGGACTTCGCTTGCCGCAAAAATTGGCTTGTCGTGGAAGTCGACGGACACCAACACGCCGGCAGCTCATATGACCGCCGCCGCGACGATTTCATGCGTGCCCAGGGCTATTCGATCCTGCGTGTTTGGAACCATGACGTCCTGAAACATCGTACTCCGGCCTGTGAAACCATCCTCGCCGCGCTTGATGGCAGCCTGGCCGAGAACACGGCCGCATCCGATCTCCGCTTTGTTTTCACACCCCGCTCACCCGATTCAATCTCTTCAAACACGGACCTATCCAGATGAAATCACACGTAAAAGCGGTTGTCATCGGCGGCGGCGTCGTCGGCTGCTCGGTTCTCTACCACCTGGCCAAAGCCGGCTGGACCGACATCATGCTGATCGAGCGCTCTGAACTCACATCCGGCTCGTCCTGGCACGCGGCGGGCGGCTTCCACACGCTGAACGGCGACCCCAACGTCGCCAAGCTGCAGGCCTATACGGTGCAGCTCTACAAGGAGATCGAGGAGATATCCGGCCAGTCCTGCTCGCTGCATTTGACCGGCGGCGTGATGATGGCCGATACGCCCGAGCGCATGGACTTCCTGCGCCTTGCCCACGCCAAGGGCCGCTATCTCGGCATGGACACAGAGCTGATCACCCCTTCCGAAGCCAAGGCGATGTTCCCGCTGATGGACGAGACCAATTTCGTCGGCGCCATGTGGGATCCGGTCGAAGGCCATCTCGACCCGTCCGGCACCACCATCGCCTATTCAAAGGCGGCGAAAAAACTCGGCGCCGAGATCGTGCTGCGCAACCGCGTCGTGGAATTGACGCAGGAGGTCGACGGCACCTGGAATGTCGTCACCGAACAGGGCACGGTGAAGGCCGAGCATGTCGTCAATTGCGGCGGCCTGTGGGCGCGCGAGATCGGCCGCATGGTCGGCGTCGAACTGCCGGTTCTGGCCATGGAACATATGTATCTGCTCACCGAGCCGATGCCGGAGGTCGAGGAATTCAACAAATCGACCGGCCGCGAAATGATCGGCGTGCTCGACTTCAAGGGCGAGATCTACACCCGCCAGGAGCGCAACGGCATCCTGCTCGGCACCTACGAGAAGGCCTGCAAGCCGTGGTCGCCGGTCAACACGCCATGGGATTTCGGCCACGAATTGCTGCCGCCGGACCTCGACCGCATCGCGCCGTCGCTGGAAATCGGCTTCAAGCATTTCCCCGGCATCGAAAAGGCCGGCATCAAGCAGATCATCAACGGCCCCTTCACCTTCGCGCTGGACGGCAACCCGCTGGTCGGCCCGGTGCAGGGCCTGACCAATTTCTGGTGCGCCTGCGCCGTGATGGCCGGCTTCAGCCAAGGCGGCGGCGTCGGTCTGGCACTGTCGAACTGGATGGTGCATGGCGATCCTGGCTTCGATGTCTGGGGCATGGATGTTACACGCTTCGGTGAATGGGCCGGCCTGCGCTACACCAACGCCAAGGTGCGGGAAAACTATTCGCGCCGCTTCTCCATCCGCTTCCCCAATGAGGAACTGCCGGCGGCACGTCCGGCGCAGACGACGCCGCTCTACGACACGATGCTGGCCAACAACGCGGTCATGGGCGACAGCTGGGGCCTCGAAACCCCGCTCTGGTTCGCACCTGAAGGCAAGGAACCCAGGGATATCGTCTCCTTCCATCGCTCCAACGATTTTGGGCCGATCGGCGAGGAAGTGCGCGCCACGCGTGAGCGCGTCGGCGTCACCGAGATCGCCAATTTTGCCAAATACGAAGTCTCGGGACCCGCGGCCGAGGATTTCCTCAACCGGCTGATGACCAACCGCATGCCGAAGACCCGCCGCATCGTGCTGACGCCGATGCTCAACGAGTTCGGCAAGCTGATCGGCGACTTCACCATCGCCAAGGCGGCAGAAGACCGCTTCATGATCTGGGGCTCTTCGGCGGCGCAGAAATACCACATGCGCTGGTTCGAGAAGCACCTGCCGAAGGACGGAACGGTGCGCATCCACCGCTTCGACCAGACGCTGGTCGGCCTGTCGATCGCCGGGCCGAAATCACGGGACCTGCTGCAGAAACTGGTCGATG
Organism: Mesorhizobium sp. M7A.F.Ca.CA.002.15.2.1; assembly: GCF_003998715.1. Lineage (NCBI taxonomy): Bacteria > Pseudomonadati > Pseudomonadota > Alphaproteobacteria > Hyphomicrobiales > Phyllobacteriaceae > Mesorhizobium > Mesorhizobium sp. M7A.F.Ca.CA.002.15.2.1. The sequence continues at coordinate 3,158 of NZ_RZPI01000372.1, read as the reverse complement.
TCGACGTCTCGACAAAAGCCTTCCGTTTCATGGATTTCCGCGAGATGGCTGTTGGCGGGGCGCCTTGCATGGTCAACCGCATCACCTACACCGGCGACCTCGGCTATGAAATCTGGATGGCGCCGGCCTACGAACGCCTGGTTTACAAAGCGATCAAGGACGCCGGCGAGGAATTCGGCCTTGTCGATTTCGGCATGCGCGCTCTGCTCTCCATGCGCCTCGAAAAGAACTTTCCGACCTGGTTCCGCGAGTTGCGGCCGATCTATGGACCGTTCGAAGGCGCGATGGACCGCTTCATCAAGCTCGAGAAGAATGACTTCATCGGCCGCGAGGCCGCCGCCAAGGAACAGGCCGAGGGGCCAAAGCTGCGCCGCGTCTCCTTCATCGTCGATGCCACCGACGCCGATGTCATGGGTGACGAGCCGATCTGGGCCAAGGTCAGCAAGGACTACGGCACGGTGGAAAAGCCGCATGGCTATGGCGCGCCGCGCTTCGACAAGGGCGGCAAGGAAATACGTGGCTCCAAGGCTGCCGAAGGCGCATCCGCCGTGCGCGGCATCGTCGACGGCGACTGGCGCGTGGTCGGCTGGGTCACGTCGGGCGGCTATGCGCATTATGTGCAGAAGTCGATGGCGCAGGGCTATATCCCCGCAGCGCTTGCCGAGGACGAAAGTGCCGGGCTGTTCGAGATCGAGATCCTCGGTCAACGGCGCCCGGCCCGCATCAATGTCGAAGCGCCCTTCGATCCGAGCGGCGAGAAGATGCGGACCTGAGGTTCGACGATGGACAGCGCGGGGCCGAAGGGCAGCTTTGGCCGCCACCGCAAGATCATGCCGTTCGAGCCGGGCTCGATCGAAGCTTTGCGCGACGCCTCCCGTCAGAAGGCGGGTTCGCTCAACCAGCATGTGCTGGGCTATGGCCCGCAGGCCGAGGCTGAGTGGGCGGCGGCAGGCATTGCCGCGCCCGACCTGGCGGCGATGCGAAAATACCGGCTGGAGCGTATCCGCGCCGAGCTGAAGCGGCGCGGCTATGCCGGCGCCCTGCTCTACGACCCCGTCAACATCCGCTACGCCACCGACAGCACCAACATGCAGCTTTGGGTGGCGCACAATCCGACGCGGCATTGCTTTGTCGCCACTGAAGGCCCGGTGGTGCTGTTCGATTATTTTTCCTGCGAGCACCTGTCCGACCATTCCGGCGTCGTCAACGAGGTGCGGCCGGCGGTGTCGTGGATGTATCTCTATGGCGGTGAGCTGACCGAGCAAAAGGTCCGCCGTTGGGCCGCCGGAATAGCCGATTTGGTCAGGGAATATGGTAGCGGCAACAGCCGCATCGCCGTCGACCACATCAATCCCGAAGGCGTCGAGGAGCTGGCTCGCCTCGGCATTTCCATCGGCAATGGCGAAGCCGTGATGGAGAACGCGCGGCTGATCAAATCGCCGGACGAAATCCTCGCCATGCGCCGGGCGATTGTCGCTTGCGAAGCGGCGATGGGCGAGATGGAACAGGCGCTGAAGCCGGGCATTTCCGAGAACGAGCTATGGGCGGAATTGCATCGTGGCAACATCGCGCGCGGCGGCGAGTGGATCGAGACGCGACTGCTGACGTCAGGCCCGCGCACCAATCCGTGGTTCCAGGAATGCTCTTCGCGAAAGATCGAGGCTGGCGATCTCGTCGCCTTCGACACCGACCTGATCGGCCCCTACGGCTTCTGCGCCGACCTGTCGCGCACCTGGCTGTGCGGCGATGCAAACCCGTCGAATGAACAGCGCGCCCTGTTCCGCATCGCCGCCGACCAGATCGAACACAACACGGCTCTGATGCAGCCAGGCATCTCGTTTCGCGACCTCGTCGAAGCCTCGGCGGTGCCGCCGGGTGACTGCTTCCCGACGCGCTACGGCGTGCTCTATCACGGCGTCGGTCTGGCCGATGAATACCCGACCTTGCCGCATGCCAGCGACTGGACATCGGACACGCCGGACGGCGTGCTGGAACCTGGCATGGTGCTGTGCGTGGAAAGCTATATCGGCCGGCTTGGCGGGCGCGAAGGCGTCAAGCTCGAAGAGCAGATCCTGATCACCGAGGCCGGCAACGAACAGCTCTCAACCTACCCGCTGGATACGAGGCTGCTCGGATAGTCCGGCAAGCGCTTCTCGCATTGCCCTGACTGTCTTTTCCGGCGTTGCCCTCGCCGTGATGAACGGCAGGCCTTTGCGCCGTCCGGTCCAGCCGACGATCGCGACTTTCCGCGCTGCTGGCTCGAAGCGCTGCGCCAGCGCCCAGCTTTCGCAGTCGATCGCTGCAACATCGGCCCAGCCCTCGGCAATGGCGACGATTGAAGCGCGGTGACCGCCGCTCTCGCTACGCGACGAAAAGATGTCCAAGCCTTCGCCGGCCGCTTGCAGGTCGCGCGTCAGCGCAATGATGCCCGACATGGAATCGAGGCTGTTGAAGGTGAAGCGCTTGCCGCGGATCAGATCGAGCGGGATGAGAGCGCTGCCATCCGCAGGCGATCGAACTTCCGGTCCCTCGCCTATCCGCATCACCAGAGCGCTCGAATAGAGCTCGCCCTGCCCGCCTTCATAGGCGTCATAGCTCGGCTGGCCGACCACCTGCACATGCCTGGACAGGCCAAGTTCCATCGGCCCCCAGCAGGTCTGCGCGAACAGCAGCAAAGGATGCAGCCACAATCTATGGAAATCGAGTTCATCCGGCGGCAATGTCGCGGGATCGGGTGCGATCAATGCACCGGCAGCATCGCGAATTCCGCCCGGCACCGGCGGCAGGTCGCCATTGCGCCGCACGATGGCTTCCGGCGCGTCGATCCCCTTTTGCCGAAACGCATCGCGCAGCAGCACCCATTGCGCGTCGACCTCATCGCGCATTTCGGGCCAATCATACATCGGCAACGCCGCAACCAATTCACTCATGCCGATATCAAATCATCATGTCTGGAAAAAGGATCGCGAAAACGCGGCGTCCAATCAGAATTGGCCGACACGGATTCCGGGTAGGCCGGAATTATTCCTTGGGCGGCTCGGCGGGAACCGGCGCACTGCCGAGCCCGCTGATGCTGCGCGCCCTGATGCGCGGCTTGAAGGCCCTGCCCGGCTCAGGCGCACGCCGCAGCACCGGGTGCACGATCGGCTCTTTCGCCT